>CBDVBD010000175.1:0-6123 GCA_965372135.1 uncultured bacterium
GTAGTGTCCTTTCCTGCTTCTTCTTTGGCATCCTTTTCCACTTCTTCCACATAATTCAACTTCAGATCAGCTACTGCTTGATCCAAGAACTTCTTCTCCTCATCAGACAAATTCCCCTGGGTCTTGATCGCCAGCATATCCAACATCCCAATGGACAGGCTGGCTTGGTCGAAATCCTGTTCCACCTTGTTCGTTAAAGGATTTACCCGCTTCCCTAACTGCTGCCACGCGGCATTCTGAAACGTATTCACCAACTGATAGAACAAAACGGTATTCATCATGTCTTTGTCTAATGTTTCCATAAGCATACCTCTCTAAATCTTTTGGTGGTATAACTACAAGAAAAGGGACGGTTGCGATCAACCGACGCAGGATATCGCCGGAACACCTTTTCCGTCCCCGAAAATCAACCTTCTAAGATGGGGAACAATTTGTTTGAACCTACCAATAAAAAATCGGGCTCAAGATGTGACAGATTACCTCAGGATGATTCTTCTTCCTCGCTGGAATCATCCTCCTTGGTAGTGATATTTTTTTCCAGTTCCCGAATCTGATCCCGAATTTTCGCAGCGTCCTCGTAGGCTTCGATTTCTATGGCATCTTTCAATTTCTGATTCAATTGGGCGATCAAATCAACTTTGCTCTGGCTGACCGGTTCCCCGGTGATTGCGGCGGTATCCATCACCTGTTTCGCCACCTGAATCGGGGCTTTCATCTTCAACGCCAATGCAATGGCATCGGACGGTCTGGCATCCACCTGCTTTACTTCACCGTTCACATTCTTCAGGTGCACCAGCGCAAAATACGTGTTATCCCTAAGTTCCGTGACCGTGATACCGTCGATACTGGTGCCGCCTTCGGTAAGGATACTCTGAAACAGGTCATAGGTCAGCGGACGGGCGTATTCCATCCCTTGCAGCAGCAGCGAAATCGCCTGGGCTTCCGCCGCTCCGATAAATATCGGCAGCCACCGTTCCCCGCCGTGCTCCTTCAGGATCACCACATACCCTTGATACGGCGGGCACACGGAAATCCCGATTACTTCTACATTTACTAGGTCGCCGTTGCTGGGTCTTTGTGCTTTCTTGTCAGCCATATGACATGTTTCCTTGGACAAATAACGGTAAGACGCTACGTCAAACCCATGATCCCACACAACCATTATTTGGACACATATAATATAACAAAGAAAACAACAAGTATCAAGTCCTTTTTAACCCTACTGCAATTCTACATAGAGATAAGTGATTTATATGAATAATGGCGTTCCATGGAACGCCATCACTTGCCAACCTTGTTCGCTCACCGGCGGACTTGTGCGCCCATTGGCGGACTTGTCCGCCTACGGCGGGTTGCCAACTTATTTCATCAACACCATCTTTCCCACATCTGAAAATTCACCTGCCGACAACTGATAGAAATAGATCCCACTCGCCAAAGCACTACCGTCGAAAGCTACTTCATGGGAACCTGCAGTCATCAACTGCCCATCAATCGCCACCGCCACTTCTCGCCCGAGTGTATTATACACTTTCAATGATACTCTCGACATCGCGGGCATATGAAATGGAATATTAGCGGTAGGATTGAATGGATTAGGGTAACTGGTTCCTAAGGAATATTCATCAACAACACTGGCAGACATTAGATCATCATACCTCGATGGATCATCAAACTGCTGGATTAAACTATTCTCCCACCATTTTACCACATTTGATGAATACGATGCCGCACCAAGTACATCCATATCTCCATCACCATCCACATCTTCCGCATATACATGCTCAGCTCTATAGAAATTGTTTGCTACTAAATGTGGTGTAAATTGTTGGTATTCATTGTTTTCCCACCAGTAAATCGCACCTCCACTCACCGAATTAAGGATATCCATATATCCGTCGCTGTTTATGTCAGCGACATAAACAGAAGTCACCCATAAATAATTGTTACATAGCGTATGCTCTGTAAATTGCTGGTTCCCATTGTTTTCCCACCAGGTTAGATATGAAAGATAATCATTGACATCAGAACCACTGATGATATCCACATCACCATCATTGTCCATATCTGCTGCACAAACTGAGACTATTCCATGATAATCGTTATCGATGTAGTGAAAAACAAATACCTGATTCCCATTATTTTCCCACCATACAATGGTAGAATCATATGATGACCCACTCACGATATCCAGATCTGTATCACCATCTAAATCTATTACACACACTGCTCTAGTGATATTACCGCCAATAGCATGCGGGGTGAATTGCTGGTTTCCGTCATTCTCCAACCAGAAAACACCCCAATATGCGCTAACGATATCCATATCCCCATCAATATCCAGGTCCACTCCGTAAACGTTTCTAAAACTCGATGGGTAAATCGAAAACTCAGTAAATTGTTGGAATACATCGTTATCCCACCAATTGGAGCTCCGCCACAACGTGATTCCTATATTACTTGATCCAAGGACATCTACATCCCCATCCCCGTCCATGTCAGTTGCATGAACAAACCTGGAGTGGATATTACCGTTAATAACATGCTGGGTAAACCATTGGAATCCATCGTTCTCCCACCAGATAACATCATCATCCCATGAAGCTGAACCCAAGACATCCATATCCCCGTCATTGTCCATGTCTATCGCATAGACACAGATAGCTCCATTACATCCTGCAATAGTGTGTTCCGTAAAAGTTATTTGTGCTTGGGAGATATGAACATAAAGTAGTGCCGGCGCAAACACAAATAATAATCTTAACAAAAACAATTTTCTATCACACATCTTACTACCCTCACTATGATCAAAAAACCTAAATCGATATGACCCGCTACCCATCAATATAATGCATAGAAATCAAAAGTCAAGCAAAATTATCGGTTCGGGCAATAAACTTTCAATTGCAAAAAAGGCGTTCCATCGAACGCCCTTACTTGCTAACTTCTTAATTGCCTATATTAAAAACTAAATTATCTCTTCCACCCTATGCGATCTCAAAATCTCGCGTCTTTATTTATAAAAATATCTCCGCGTCCTCTGCGACTTGCCCCTTCGGGGGCTCTGCGGGAGATAGTCTTCATAATATGTCATGACAACTAGTAGGACTGGTGCGGTCTTTTAGGCATAGGTTGCTGGAAATGCAGCCCGAGGGCGCCGTATCGCCAGCCAGCCACCGTGCCACCAAATCCGGTTCCCGGATAAATGGACGACACATCGATACCATATCCGCATCGCCATTCGCTATCACCGCCTCCATCACCGGCAGCGACCGTAATCCTCCCACCACGATCCGCACCGCCCCCGGATCCAATTCCCGAAATCGCCGTGCCGTATCCAGGAAATAGCCCTCATTACCAGCCGCCACCCGCTTCCGGATAATCTTGGTGGTGCTCTCCGCAATCCCCCCGCTGATTTCGTACCCCCACAGCCCTATTTCCGTAAGCTGCCGCACGGTTTCGATGGTCTCCTCCACCGTGACTCCTCCGGGCACCAAGTCTTCCCCATTGATTTTAATCAGGATCGGATAATCATCCCCCACCACGGAACGAACATGTTTATAGGTTTCCAGCAGGAACCGCCGCCGGTTGTCCGACGTTCCCCCCCAGTCATCTTCCCGGCGGTTGGTGTAAGGTGATAGAAATTGGCTGATTAAATACCCATGCGCCGCATGAAGCTGCACCCCGTCGAAACCGGCTTCCATGACCCGCCGAGCCGCATCCCCAAACGCCTGAATCAGCCCGAAGATTTCTTCCACAGACACTTCCCGGGGCACCGTATCAGTAAATCGAATTGGTACCGGCGACGGGGCAATCAACTCCGGTAAAATCTCCGTTGATCCCTGCCGCCCGCCGTGGTTGATCTGCGCCACCACCTTCGCCCCCTCTATTTCATGTACTGCATCGCACAACTGCCGTAGACCTGGAATATGATCATCGGAAAAAATGCCGGTTTGACAAGCTCCGGCTTGCCCATCCTCCCGCACGAACATGTGCCCAGTGATAATCAATCCCACCCCGCCTTCCGCCAATGAACGATACTGACCCACCAACCCGGATTCGATCACGCCTCGAGGGTCAGAAAAACGCTCCGCAGTGGCGGAGCGTACTGTTCGATTTCGCAGTGAGAGAGGATCACGATTAAACGGTCTCAAAATCTCAAAATTTTCCATTTTCTATCTATACCAGTGCTAATAAATAATTTCGCATTACAAAAAAGTTAAGTTCCTGCTGGATTTCAAATCCGCCAGCTGGCGGATAATATAGATACAATTTATCCATTATGTAATTCAATTACGTGTAATGCGTTTTGCATTTCTTTCGCTATTCTTTGACGGTTCTTTCGCTTTTCTTTTCATTTTCGGGCGTTTTTTTCGCTTTTTTTTCGCATTTTTTTCACTCATAACTAAGAAATTGGGTATTTTTTCCCCAGAATTTTTTACTTCTTTCGTTCGTTATTCAGTCATTATTTGATAATATTTCCCAGGCGATCCCATCGTATTTTCTTAAAACCACGGTACATAGGCACGCGTTTATTCCACGAAAAGTAAATCACCATCGCCTTCCCCACAATATTTTTCCGGGGCAAAAATCCCCAGTACCGGCTGTCCGCACTGTTGTCTCGGTTATCTCCCATCACAAACACATGATCTTCAGGGACTTGCACCGGTCCGAAGTTATCTTTGTTCCAGTTTTCACCCATGTATAAGATACCACGTTCTTTGAAGTTAGATGGTAATATAGTATGGCTGGCGAATTTCGCTTCCGACGGCATGGGGAATTCTTCCCCATCCACAAATACCTGTTTATTCTGTATTTCCACCGTTTGCCCCCCTACCGCGACGCAACGTTTAATGTAGTTTAATTTGGGGTTGAGGGGATATTTAAATACAAGAATATCACCTGGTTCCGGTTCACGGACAGCGGGAAATCTGACGGAAGGGGTGTTGACTCCGATGTCGGTAAATGGCACACCGATCCAATCCGGAGTGCGGACGCCGTAGATGAACTTGTTAACTAAAAGAAAATCACCAACTAACAGAGTGTCTTCCATGGATCCGGTAGGGATACGGAAGGCTTCCACTACCGTAGTGCGGATTAGAAACACCATAATTGCAACCGTAACAATCAGTTCGGTCCATTCCCTGACCAGGCTTTTAGTGCGGCGCCGCGCTAATTTTCGTAATTTTCGTTCGCAGCGTTTTTTCCACCAGGTCATAAATTTCGACGATTCATTGACTTTGATGCGTGGTATCATCATTTTAAGTCCTTTACAGTTATTCCCGTGAGGCTTTCCACCATATTGTACGGAAAAACGACATTCCGGTTCCCGGAATATGATAGCACAGCGTTCAGCTTTAGCAATATTATGATTCTTCAGGGATTACGAATATAAGAATTAGATATACCAGGAATCCGGCACCTCCGGTGAAGAAGCTGAGCAACAACCACACTAACCGGATCAGTACTGGATCAAGGTCAAAGTAATCCCCGATTCCACCACAGATACCGAAGATGATTCGTTTGTCCTTGTTGCGGTACAGCCGCTTAGTTGTTGTGATCGCCTTCGCTTCGGGTTTGGTCTTAGCATCTTTGGGGGGTTCTTTAGCATCAGCGGCACCAGAAGGTTCCTCCTTTTTAGCGGCGCTGTAGAAGACCACCACCACCCCAATGGCAATCAAGATGCTGGCTAACACGATCTCCCAGCGGATATGGAAGAAGGGGAAGTAGAACCAGCGAAAAGAGCTGAACATGAAGACCAAGCCAACCACAATCAGCACCACACCCCAAAAGGCGCGGTGGCTGGATGGGTGCGGCGCTTCCTTTTCGGGCGGTTCTTCATGAGGATTGTTTTCCATGATGAACAGGGCGGCGATGTATGTCAATAAGCCGCCTCCACCAGCCAGGGTGAATATGATCCACAAAATGCGCACAATCACAGGATCGAGGTTGAAATAATCAGCAACGCCTCCGCAGACACCGGCGATGATGCGGTGTTGGCGGGATCGGTACAATCGTTTCACAGGATTGCTCACTGGATTTTTCTCCTATGTAAGTTTGAAAGTTTTATGTGGATGCGAAAGCTAGCTTTCGCCTGCGGCAGCAAGCCACTTAATGGTCTTT
>CBDVBD010000176.1:0-6069 GCA_965372135.1 uncultured bacterium
TCTCGTGAGCTACACCAGCCACCAGATCCCCCAACGATGCCATCTTCTCCACCAGAATAATATGTTCCTGTGTCCTTTCCAGCTCCTCGGTCTTCTCCCTGATTTTCTTCTCTAACTTTTCCGACTACTCCTTTTCCGATTCGCTGGCGCGCTTAAGCTCTTCGGTCATGGTATTAAACGACGCCGATAAATGTCCTAAATCATCCTGCGTCTCCACCGGAATCCGGTGGTCCAGGTTCATGGCAGCCACCTGTTCCGTCCCGTACACCAGCTTTGAAATCGGTCGGTTGATCATTCGCTGGATAAACCCGCGAAACAACAGAGCCGTCAATATCACCAACGCTGCAGAAAGTATCAACACCGTCCGCTGGGTATCTTTCATGCTCTGATCAACTTCCGCCATGGACATTTTGATATCTATCAGCCCCAACAACTTTTCATCAGGTCTGTGCGCATGACAATCGGCATTATAGCATGCTTCCGAACTCTCAATGGGATTAATCAACCCCACAATCCGTTCCCCCGATTCCGATTCCAATTGGCGAATCCGGTTTCGCTTCGGAATTGTCCCTTTCGCCTCATCACTGGCATGGCAAAATGAACACTGTTCCGCATCCATCTCCAAACTGCTGTTGACCTCCGCCGTATCGCTGGCGAACTTAACCACACCCTTTTTATCGTAAATCCATACCCCCTCCAAACCTTTTTCCTTTCCGATATTGGCAATGATATTTGCTAGGTCATCACGATGATTCTTCAGCATCGAATACCAGGTGGAACTCTTGATTAAGTCGCTGATCTGGATGGCGTGGTCATATAGGTTTTTTTCCACCAACCCCGTATAGAACTTGGCATTGATCCACACTTTCAGGGTAAACACCGCCAACAACATAATCGTCAGCAATAAAAACAACTTCGAACTGATGGTAAACCGAAAGGGAATGGATTTCTTCATGACGGGATTTTCATTAATATTGCCTTAAATAGCGCTGGATATCGTGCTGAATGACAGCACCTGCTTAATGACCATGAATTCATGGAGAAAATGGAAGACATTGAAATGATGTATTTTGAGGAGTTTTTTGTTCAATTCCGACACATTATCCCATCCATAATTTAAGTGTTTCTGCGCAGTTTGTCAAGCTTTTTTTGCTTGACATCGGACAAATACATCTATATTTCCATTGTAAATCAAAAAACATGACTTAAAACCAATATTTCGTATATCCATAATAATCACTCGTTTAAAAATCAAAAGGTGAAATAAATACCTATAACGTAATTTTCTTCTTGACAATGACTGTAATATTTGTTATTATAATATACTAATTAATCTGTTTAAGATATGGGAGTATATGACAAGTGTCTGTGGAAATTCCAAGTAGTTCTTATTCCTCCTGGTTCTCTGAAAAACGTAATACCCTGACAATTTCTTCTGAGAAGAAAGAGTTCAGATATATCACCAGAATCGAGGATGTGCCCCAACTCCGTCCGGAAGAACATGAAGCTCTTTGTGAGGTATCGGAACAATTTGCTTTCCGCAGCAATGAATATTACCAATCGCTGATCAATTGGAAAAACCCCAATGATCCTATCCGCCGTATAGTTATCCCGCATCCTGGGGAGTTGGAAGAATGGGGCAGATTAGATGCTTCCAACGAGCAGAAATACACGGTGGGCACCGGATTCCAGCACAAATACCGTCCCACGGTTGTCCTATTGTTGAACGATGTCTGCGGCGGCTACTGCCGATTCTGTTTCCGCAAACGCCTATTTATGAACATGGACGAGGAGACGATCAGGGATATCAGCGAAGGTTTAAAGTACATTGGGGAACATGAAGAAATTACCAATGTGCTCTTAACCGGGGGTGACCCGTTGGTGATGTCCACTTCGCGGTTAGCGGATATCATCTTCGAAATTCGTAAAATCCCCCACGTCCGTGTCATCCGCATTGGCACAAAAATGCCAGCTTACAACCCATACCGCATCTTGGATGATCCAGTCCTGCTGGACTTGATCGAAGACTGTATCCCGGAAAAGAAAATCTACATCATGTGCCAGTTCAATCACCCAAAGGAATTAACAAAAGTAGCACGTGAAGCCATGTTGCTCGTCCAAAAAGCTGGCGCCAGGACCTTCAATCAAACCCCATTGATCCGTGGAGTGAACGACAATCCGAAAGTACTGTCAAGACTATTCAGTGAATTATCCTACGTCGGGATTTTGCCCTACTACGTATTCCAGTGTCGCCCCACCTTGGGGAATAAAATCTACGCAGTACCCATCGAGGAAGGGTATAGTGCCTTTCAAAGGGCGCGGAAATTCCGCTCAGGGCTTGCCAAATCAGCCCGTTATGTCATGTCCCACGTCACCGGAAAAATCGAAGTTGTGGGAATAACGGAAGACAACATCTTCCTCCGGTATCACCAACCCGCCGATCCCAAAGACCACGGTCGGTTTATGGTATTCAAGCGCAATCCCGATGCTTACTGGTTCGACGACTATCAGGAGGTCGAATCCGAACTCATCACCCAGGAGTTTTACGACGATTAAAGACTACAATCATTCACACAGAGAACTACAAAAATAAAAGCCCCATTCGATAATTGGGGCTTTCTAATTAACTGGTGTCGATGTACTGCCGCCCGGCAGCCGCTGGATAACACTGCATCCAAACATCAACAGATATATCACTCAGATAACGGTTGATCCGGACGGTGCACTTCCGATTCCGTCTGTTCCATCCACAGGCGAGCATTGGGGATTTCATTTGCGTCAGTTATCACTGGTGCAGGCATATCCGCTCGTTCGGAATCCAACTCACTCATGGATTCCATAAACCACCTTACCCAACGGTGCACATTATTCCGCTTGACATCCGCCCTGAGAATTCGCATCCGCCGTTTCCGTTCCTCAATGTCCATATTATAAGCCTTGTAAATCGCATCCGCTGTGCCTTCGATATCATACGGATTCACCAGGATCGCACCCTTGGAAAGCTGATCCGCCGCCCCGGCAAATTCGCTTAATATCAGCACACCGTTATTATCAATTGAACTGGCGCAGTATTCCTTAGCAATTAAATTCATCCCATCGCGCAACGGCGTCACCAGGGCGATTTCGCAGGTTTTGTAATGCCCTAAAAGCTGATTCCGATCTAAGCTGCGGTACTGATAATGGATAGGGATCCACCCATGTTCAGCGAACCTGCCGTTGATGCGACCCACCAACCCGTCCAGCAGTCCCCGCAGGTTCTGATAATCTGGAACCAAAGTGCGGCTGGGCACCACAATCTGTAACAGCGAAACATTGCCGTGCAAATCCGGGTACTTTTCCAATGCCCGTTCAAACGCCAAGAACCGTTCCGGAATTCCCTTAGTATAATCCAACCGATCCACTCCTAAAATCAACTGCCTCCCCGGAATATTTTCGTGCAGATACCAAGCCGCTTCTGCCACTTGGGTAGTCCTGGCACCGTCGTTAAATTCCTTAAAATCAATCCCAATCGGGTAGTTCCCTACCTTAATAGTTCGGGAACCGTACTTAATTACCGTGTGCCGCCGTTTAATGGTAATCTCCACTTCCGGAATCAAGCCTTTTACACACTGTATAAAATTCCGTCGATCCCGCAGGGTTTGAAATCCCAATAAATCGTATTCCATCATGGCATGCACTATCTCATGCTTCCACGGCAGCCGTCGGAACAAATCCAACGTTGGAAACGGAATATGAAGGAAATACGCCAGCTGATGATGTACATTCATTTCCCGTAGGTGTTTCCCAACCATCAGCAATTGATAATCGTGTATCCACACAAAATCGTCCGGTTGCACCACCACCGCTACATTTTCGGCAAACCGTTGATTTACATAATCATACATCTCCCAATTACTCAAGTCATACTTGCTGTACCCCAATAGGTCATGAAACAGAGGCCATAGAGTTTCATTGGAAAATCCTCGATAGTATTTCTCCACTTCTTCCCGACAGAGAAACACCGGATGCAATTGAAAAGCCTGATTATTGGTGAATTCCTCGATCAGTTCCGAAGGAGTCATCATATCTTCGCTGCCCGTCCAACCAACCCATAAACCTCCGTTTCTCTGCATCACCGGCGCCAGAGCTGTTACCAAACCACCGCGACCGGGGCGAACTTTCCATGATCCTTCTGCCTTTTCCACTACTACAGGCAGACGATTTGATACCACCAGGAGTCGTTTGTGGAGATGTGTCATAATTCTTCCTCCTTCTGCGCACCTTCTTCTCTCTGTACAAATAACGTTTGCGTAGGATAAGCGAATTCGATTCCTTCTTGTTCAAAGCGTCTATATAAAGTTAAATTAATGGCTTGCTGTATATCCATGAACAGATTGTACTCTCTGCTGGCGACATAATATACCACTTCATAGATCAACGCAAAATCCCCGTAACTCTTGAAATGTACCCGATCAACCCTTGCCTGATCCGTATTATCGATAACTTCCTTAACCATACCGGGAATCGCTTCCAATTTATCGGCTGGAGTCTGGTACACCACTCCAAATGAAAACACTATTCGACGTTCCTTCATGCGTTTGAAATTCTGAATCCGGCTGCCGATTAAGTCAGTATTGGAAAACACTATCTGTTCCCCCTGTAGGCTTTTTACTCTGGTGGTTTTGATGCCGATATGCTCCACCGTCCCCGCAAACTTATCCACCACAATGAAATCACCTACTTCGAAAGGCTTATCCAATACAATCGTCACTGAATTCAGCACATCCCCCAGCACACTCTGCACCGCCAACGCCACCGCTATCCCCCCCACACCCAAACCAGCCACCAATGCGGTGATATTGACCCCTAAGTTGCTAAGTAACCACAGTAACACACCACACCATAGCATTAACCGGGCAAAGAACGCTAAAATCCCGTATGCCGATGCGCTGGTGGTATCCACCAAATCACCCGGTTTTGTTCCTTTGACAATCAGCAGCCTAATCAGCTCATTCCCCCATAGTGCTACTTGTAAAGCAACCGCAATTAAAGTAATACTGCGTATTAACATTGCGGCTTTATCGGGCAGCACCAAAGACATAGAACCGATAAAGAGCGACAGAATCAGCAGGAATACTATATGGGTTTTCTCGAGGATGGCAATGGCAGCGTCATCCGCTTTCGATTTCGTTAATTCTGCTTTGGGTGCCAATTTTTTGACAATCAGACTCTTGATAATCACCAACAGCACATAGACCACAGCAGCGATTACCAAAGCCATCAACCATCTCCAAAGCGGATTCTGTAATAATTCCATCTGCATTACGTTCATGATTGGTTCCTACAAACGGTATCCCAGCGGTTTAAAAATTCCAATAACTCATTAGGGGGTGTTAACCAGATATGCGCTCTGGTAGGGTGGAATTCCGATCTAACTAAAACACTTAATCCTCTATCCCCCAACACCTCAAACGCATCCTCATCCGTCTGATCGTCCCCTAAATACGCTATCATCTTGTCATCCCCCATTTCAGATTGAATCGTCGAAACTGCAATCCCCTTATTGCCGTGGGCGCGAAGCTCTATCCCCCCATCGAAATCATGCAAACTTAAACCGGTATCTTTAACCATAAGTTCCCACGCCTTACGGGCTCTTGATAGTAATTTAACGGCATCATCCTGATTCATCCCCCGAGTATGAAATGCCAACGAGGAGGGCTTACGTTCCAGATGTTCCCCATAACCTTGACCTTCAGCCCATTCAGATGCCTGCGACAATCCAGCGAGGTAACAATCATCCAAATCGCTGACACTGTATGCGCCATCCGGCATCAGGCGCTCCACACCATGCGATCCCCATATTTCCGGAAGTTGTTTAAGCTCTATCAACGGGATTAAATCTTGCGTCCAGCGCCCGGAAACCAGCACCACTCTGGTATGCCCGGCTTCCATGATTGCATCCAATATCCTCGTGACACCGGGATAGGGAAATGCCTGGTCCCGGTGCAAATGAAACGGCGCTAAAGTACCATCGTAGTCAAGCAGCAGTGCGCGGTGTTGAGCTCTTGATAAGCGCTCGAAAAACAATTC
>CBDVBD010000177.1:0-6050 GCA_965372135.1 uncultured bacterium
GCATTTCTACTGATAACTCTTTATTTAATAAGATCATCCAGAGGATTGCTTGGCATACAACCGGGACAGATTGTTGGACTCTTTCCCATTGTTATTTCATCACTTACTACTTTAGCACCGGTAGCTTTTTTCACCGGTCTTTGTTTTTCAATAGGCTGCCATGTTTGGAAATCCCAGCGGGATTCATCAATAAACGGCATAAATGGCGTTGGTGGTGTGCAGCAAGTTTATGTTTACGAAGCAATTGGTGCGGCTGCCGGCGGTTTATCAAGCTTCTTCCTGGCACCGGTTTTGGAATCCTATCCCTGGTCTATCATTATAGGATTTATAGGATTAGGTGCTGGACTTTGTACCATACTCTCTTTTCGAAAAATCGGTGTAATCGCCTGGGGAATGGCTGCCATTTTAGGGATACTGATAGCTTTTTCTATTGGGTATCGGTTGGAAAAAGCGACACTTACGCCGTTGTTCGCCGGACAAGAAATCATCGCCAAAGAGGAATCCCCCTACGGGCAATTGACCGCTACCCGGTTAGCTGAACAAGTCACCCTTTATATCAACGGGATTAAGGAAGCAAATGTTCCCGATCCATTTGCTGCTGAAGAAGTTACGCATATCCCGTTAGCACTGCATCCGCATCCCCAAAATGTGATTCTAATCGGAGGAATTGTAGGGGGAGCGCCGGCGGAAATACTTAAACATCGGACAGTTAGTAAATTAGACTTGGTGGAGTTGGATCCAGAATTGATTGAGATGGCAGGTGAGGTGCTGCCCACCGAGCTAAACGAAGTATTCAATCGTCCCGAAGTTACTGTGTGGAATAGAGATGGACGGAGAGTATTGACAACTTCAGGTGATCGATGGGATGTAATATTGATGGATTTGCCGGATCCGCTGAGCGCCCAGATCAACCGGTTTTATACGTTGGAATGGTTCCGGGATGTGCGACAGCATTTGACGGATAATGGTGTGTTTTCGTTTAGCTTGCATTCTTCGGAAAATGTGGTCAGTCCTGCGCAGGCGCAGTTTTTAGCTTGTATTTACCGCACTGTGAAACAAGCGATTCCACATGTGGTGCTGTTGCCTGGAACAAGCGCCCGGTTTATTGCATCGCCGGATTCGACGCTGCTGCAATTCGATGCTGTATCTATATTAGAAACAATGGATGAGCGGGGTGTGGATGCCGAATACGTGTCGGAAGCGTATTTGCCGCATTTGCTGCAGCCATACCGGATGGCGCAGTTGGAAGAGCGCATCCAAGCGCAGGAAGCGGCGATCAACCGGGATTTTGTGCCGGTGGGGTACTATACCGGGTTGGTGTTGTGGGACACCCATTTTCGGACGTCGTTGAAAGGTGTTTTTACATGGTTTAGGGGGTTGTCGTTTTGGTATGTTTTGGCGGTAGTTGGCGGGGTGATGGTATTGATGATTGGGATTTCGCTATATCGAAAGGGCAGGGGAGAATCGGTGCTTCCGATGGCGGTTCGGACGGCGATTTTCACGGTGGGAGCGGCGGAAATCGGGATCGAAATATTGATGATTTTGGGATTTCAGGTGGTGTTCGGGGTGGCGTACGGGTGGGTGGCGATGATTGTGACTATGTTTATGGTAGGGTTGGCATTGGGTGCCAGGTTGATTCCAGCAGATCGGGTGGGGCTCAGGACGTTTGTGGTGATACAAGTGTGTATGGTGTTGATTCCGTTAGCGATGTGGTTTATGGTGACGCAAGCCCGGGCATTAATAGGATTTCCACCGGTAGTGGGCGGAGTGTTATTTGGGATTGGCGCAATGGTTGCGGGAGCTTTGGGAGGGGCTCAGTTTCCGGTAGCTGCGGCACTGTTGGTGAATCAAGCTGGATCAGAAAAGAGTTCGGCACGGATTGGTGGGGGATTGTACGCGTTGGATTTGTTAGGATCGTCGTTAGGAGCGCTGGTGATTTCGGCATTTGTAGTTCCGTTATGGGGATTAGGTGGGGCGTTTGTGTTATTGGCGATGTTGAATGTGGTGCCGTTGGTGGTGCTACGGAAAGATCGATGTTGAAACCTGACTTACAGACACCCCCCCTTTTTATTCCCCCCCGGGAACCGGGGGGGAGTTAATAAACCGCTGAAGCGGTTAGGGTGTGCGTTAATTCTCTTTTACACCACAATAAATTGTGGTGCTATCACAACTCAGATGTTAAATTATGATCATTATCGTTTGGCATACCAGGGCAGGAGGATGATGCAAGCCACTCCGAGGATTAGTTTGATTATGTAAGCCCAGGGGGTTTTGTCTTTTACCGAAGCGCTGAGGCGGAGTGATTCATTTTTCGGGAAGATTTGGATGGTCATCTTCCAGGGAAGATAGATGGATTCGTGTTCCCAAATGTCATCCCAGCCGGTTCCTTGCGGGGTGCCGAGGGTGAAGAAATTACTGCCGTCCTTATCGAAGAATTTAATTTGCGCTCCGTATTCCGAGAAGGGTAAGAGGTGTTCCGCAAAGACCCCTAACCGCTTTTGCCAATGCTCGAAAATAGCCGGCAGGCGGATTTTCAGTTTTTCCAGATCGGTGACAAGTAAGTAAGTCTCAGTGTCGGTTTGCAGGAAGGTGTATAGACAGGACTGATTATCGATGTCCACCAACTGCCGACTATAGGTCCAATTCGTGTCCCAATACGTGTTGGTGAAGTTCAGTTCCTTAAGGAACATGGGTGCGGTTTCGAGGATGTGATCCTGGATTTGAACCGAAGGGAAATGTTGGAGGTAATTGGTGATAGTGCTGTCGTCATTCAGGCGGTAGATTCCAATGGTTTCAGGGTAATCCTGGGCGATCACCGTCATGTCCAAGGGAAGGTTGGATTTTGACTGCAGGTAATAGAATTTTTCCCCCGGTTCCAAGACGGATAGGTGGAGTAGGTTGATTACCAGTTTTGTGATTTGGGTGCGTTCGTTTAATAATCTAAGGTAGGAAATATAGTTGATGCCTTTGACGCCGATGATAATTCCAATGCCTGATTCCAGTAGGATCAGGATGGGGATGACGATTAGGATGATGTAGAGTACCTTTTTCCAGATACTTCTTTTTGGTGGAGTGGAATTGGGGTTCATAATGCCTCCTGGTTGGATTTAGATTTCTGTTATCCGACAGTTAACAAACAAGAATTACAGCGGGCAGGCTGAAGCCGCCCCTACGCGAAATAGTGATGATTCGCTTGATACAAGGTGGAAACACAGGAATTGTAGGAGTTTATCATTTTGTAAATCTGCCGTCATCTTGGCTATTTTTCAGCTTCTGTATATTGTTCTTCAGCCAGCCGGTTTTTTCCACATCCCGTTCATCGAAAGCGGATACGCAGGGTTTGATGTCCAATAACGGAGTGCCGTCCACGATGTCCACGTCGAGGATGTGCAGGATGTTGTTTTCTATTTTTTGCAATCTCACCACCGATAGTCCAATGGGATTCGGTCGAGATGGGGCGCGGGTGGCGAATACTCCACGTAATTGTGTGTCCATGAAGGGGATGACTTCCAATTTCGATTCCTTGGTCAGGTGGAAATGGAACAGCAACACAATGTGCGAAAAGCCGTCCAAGTCCTTTAATCCAGCCACATATTCGGGGAATATCTCAACGGTACCGGCGATGTCCCGGGCAGCCGGTGGCTGGATCGGAGTGCCTTTGGGTTCTTTGAAGGGGGAATGGATGATGCCGATGGGTTGGTAAGTGATGGTATCGGGATTCATAGTGGTGATGTCTGTGTATTATTTTAGAAACCGCTGCAGGGTAAACCGCTGAAGCGGTTAGTGATTGTTAGTTACCTCTTAACACCACAATAAATTGTGGTGCTATCACAACTCAGATGTTAACTTTTTTGGTTAAATGCTATAATTGTGGCGTTGTCTCAAGTGTTCATGTTAGACTAATTAGTTCACAACCGTAATTGTGGTGCTGTCTCAAGAGTGTTTGGGGCGGTAATTCGTTACCGGCGAATCTGCCGTTGGGCATGATGTTTTTACCGAAGCCCACTTTGAAGGGATCGGATGATTCGGCACAGGTTGGGAATGGGCACAACACAGTAGAGAATAGTAAGAAATATATCAGGTATTTATTCATCTTGCATTGCTTCCCTAACTGCGGCTCGGGCGAGGAGCCGTGTGGAATCCAACATGTCCAGCGCTACTTGATCCCGGTGCGGATTGTTGTCGATCATCAATAAGGGTATTTCGGTGCATCCCAGCACCACCGCATCACAGCGTTGTTCTTTTAGTCGTGTAATGATTTTGTTGAAGTAATCAATCGATTCGGGACGGAAATCCCCCAAGACTAATTCACAGAATATTATATCGTTGATGCCGGCGCGTTCGTCCTCATCCGGGATGACGTAGTCTATGCCGTAATCGGTGAGGATTTCCTGGTACACCGGACCTTCCATCAGGTAGTTGGTGCCGAGTACTCCCAAGCGTTGATACCCACAATGTTTAGCCTCATCGGCTACTACTCCGGCAATGTGCAGCCAAGTTACGCCGGATTTTGCTAATCTTGCTCTCTTGTGGGCGATGTAGAAGGCTTCATGGATAGTGTTGTCGGGCGAAATGAGTACCTTTGCGCCTGCTCGTTCCAGTAGGTCAATTGAGTTCAACATAACATCCGCCACGCCGTTCCAGTTTCTTTCTCGAATTGTAATCATGTACTCGCGAAACGGTGGAGTGTGCATGGTAACTTCGGGATGGTTTTGTTCGCCCATGATTTCCGCAGCTTCCCCGCAGATGGTGCGGTAACAGAGGGCTGCTCCTTCGTAACTGCAGGCGATAATGCCGATGTGTTTAGCCATTTCTGGTTCCCTCCCTTAAGCTATAGTGTTAGGGGGCACATTTTCCTGAAAATTCTACCTTGGGATCATTTGGATGCAATCTTCCGGGCAGACGTCCCGACATAGTCCGCAGCCGTAGCACCGGTCACGGTTGATTGTCAGCAAGTCGTCATCCATTTTCCGGGCGCCGAAGTAACAGACTTCTTCGCAGATGCTGCAGTGAGTGCAGGCATCCATGTCGGTCTGTTCGATCATGACGCCTTTATCGCATATTTCCTCGGGATTGGTGAAATATTCGCAGCAATCATCGCAGCAGAAGCAGATGCCGACGGTGATCGTTCTATCCTTGTCGTTGCGAAAGGGTCTGGATACCAAGTGTTTTTCGTAAGTTTCCTGGAAGATGCCCTTTACAAAGTTCCGGTCAACTTCTTTCGAGTTAGTTCCACTAAAACCGGTGTCATCTCGGAACACCAGGCACAGGTCTATCCGGGAACGTTCACATGTTCCTTTTGCTTCCCGGCATCCGCAGTTGGATACCCAGAAATGGTCGCGATCGGCTACCAGTTCTTTTGCCTCATCCAAAGTGCACACATAATGGAAAGGGATTGCGTTTTCCGGCATGATTGACTCCCAAGTTTTGTGGATTCGGAATCCGGTTTATTTTATGATATATCTCATGATTGGCCGGGTGTTGGATCGCCGGAGGACTTCCTGGAAGCTGGCTTTGCGGAAGGCTGAGGCGATTCCGGTCCAGACGAATGGGTCAGGGACGGAATCCTTTTTCGGTTCGTTGGGGTAGCCTTCCACGATAGTGCCGCCCTGGGATTTGACGTGGTCTATGGCGGCCTGGATTAGCTTTCCACTGACGGCTTTGCGGCGGTAGGGTTTGGCGATGAAGAAGCAGACGATGGACCAGACCGGTTTGTCGTCCACCGGTTTCAGGATGCGGGATCGCTGTAGAACAGGAAAAACTTCACGGGGAGCTATGGAACACCAGGCGACGGGTTGGTGGTTGTCATAGGCTAAGATTCCGGGGATTTCGCCGGAGTCCACGATGGCTTTCATGGCTATTTTATTGGCGTCGCCTTTTTGATTTTCCCAATCGGATCGCTTCACACGCCACCACATACACCAGCAACCTCCGCAGGCGCCACGTTCGCCGAACAGGGTCTCGAAATCCTGCCAGCGGTCAGGGGTTAGGGGGTGGAAGGTAAAGTTCATTAGAGCTATCTAAGGGGTAGATGTTAACGTTCTATTCTG
>CBDVBD010000178.1:0-6009 GCA_965372135.1 uncultured bacterium
GAATGGGATCAATAACAATTTATTCATGAAAGCAGTATAGTTTTGGGGAAAGCTATTGTTGTTGAAGTAATTATGGATCCGGTTAACTCTGATTTTCGAGGTCTTTCTGCTCCTTGAGAACTTTCATGAGAAATCCATGTTGTGATTCATCCAAATCGCCGTTTTCTAAACTATTCCAGAGAAGTTTTTCCAATTCCGAGTAGCGTTTCAACTTCGATTTATTGTCTAATTTCTCATCACTTCCGACGTCTCGGATTTGAGTCAGCAGGGCTTTGCTGAGCTTTCCCTGGGATTCTTTAATATAATCTTCAATCATTTTATCGAGTTCACGCCGTCGGAATTCATCCAGTTTTCCTCGCTGCCACCATTTTCGTCTAATACTTTCGCGGATGTCGCTGCGGATCATTAGCAGTTTTGACGTGCGATAGGGTTCATCGGGTTCCACTGACACTTCATAGATTAATCTCCGTTCATACCGGGATCGTCTTTCCCTTTCTAAATAGAGCAAACCACGGTAAGCAGTTGCTAAAATGACAATTATCATCAGTCCGCGCCATATAGCAGCAAGCCAGTCGAATGGCTGTTTTGAGGGTATAAGTCCCGCCTTTTTATAATAATTCTCTGCCTCCGGGTGAAGATCGATGGATTCAAGGTCCTCTGCCATAGTTGTCGATTTCAAACCCAGAAAGGCTGCCCCTTTGAAAATGGCTTCAGTGATTTCCTCTATATCAAAGGGCAGGTCGTCGGTGCTCACCAAAACCGCCCTGGTTTCGAGGGTTTCTATGGCAGGTTCGTTTTTCAGCTGACAAGCATAGATGTCGGGATCAATAGTTGCTAATTTAAGTGCTGGACCGACAATGTTGGTGATTTTCTGTGGTTCGATGGATAGAAGGGCAACTTGATTACTTGCAAGAAGTGTTTTGATTGCTCTATTTGGGACGCCACCTACGTAAAAACCAGCCCCGAGTTCGCCGCCCAAAATCCGGTCTACCATATCAGAGACGGAAAGTAAAGTTGAGGATTTCAGTGTGATGTCATGATAAGCAAGAATAGCCTCTGCAAGTACGCGAGTTCCACTTCTTTCTGGTCCGAGGCAAACACGCATGTTTTTCAAAGCTCGGACAGTTGGGGCAGATTCTCTGACTTGTGGGCATTTATCTCGTCGCACGATAATATGGACTTTTTCCGGGTGGAGAGTGGCTATCCGCTTCAAGTTACTCACTGCGGGAATATGAATGTCCTCAGGTATTATGTCTTCTCCATAAGAGAGTTCCGAGGCCCCCCAATATGAGGCGACGGCAACGTCATATTGCATGATGGCAACGGTGGGTCGCTTCATAAGCAACCTGGCGTTTTCCAAGGATCCGTCAGTGTGAATCACTCTGGCACTGATACCGCGCTGGTCAAGCAACAACTGAATCTTCTTACCCAAATCATGGTGTCTCCCTCCGAATGCTCCGGTTGCAATCAGCAATTCCTTCTGCTGACTATCCCGGAATTTTTTAGCACCCGGATGGAGATCAACATTTTCCGGTAGCTGGTCGAAAGCGACTTCTATTCTTATGTCCTGCGCCCTGACAAGGGCTAACAAGAGGTTTTCTATGTTATCAAAAAAGGCATTCTCGATCAGAAAAACTAGATCATTATCGAGATCTTTTCTACACATCAAGAGAGCTTCTGATCCCACAGTGCGCAAAGATGCAGTCTGATTCATGAAGAAATTAGCTGGGATGTAAACCTCATCAAGATCACTAACGTTCGCCTTTATTTCATCAAGGTTATTGCGCAAATCCAGCAGATAGCAGTTCCCGGACTCGAGCGCTATCTTCACAGCCAGCGAACGTTTCCCCGCGACAAAAAAAGCCGCATCGAGTTCCCCATCGATGAGCATCTGAGAAGCATGCACGAAACTGCCTTCCTTTATCTTCTTCGAAAGCGAGACTTGAAAAGTGCCCAGTATAGCCTCGGCAACCAATTTTGTACCGCTTCCGTCCTTGCCAACATATACCTTCTTCGCATTCAAATCCGCGATACTATTAACGCCTGTGCCCTTTCGTACCACAATAAACGCCACATCCGCATACAGACGAGCCATAACACGAATCTTGTCGCATTCTTCCTGCGGTGCCTCGGCGATTGCCGGTCTGAAAACGAAGCCGAAGTCAGCCTTTGAGTCACACAACAGTTGAAAGTTCTCGACGGAACCTGCCGTCTCCAGAACGGTAGTTTTTGATATCTCTGGAAGCTTCTCCAACACTCGCGCAACTTGATGCCCCAAAGGGTTATATGTACCCCCCTTAGTGGCGGTTGCGATCGTAACCTCCCACGGTCCCCGATCACTCCAAGGTCCAAAGAAAAACGCCATCAGTACAACGCTAATAACTACACATATCCCGGCAACAATGAGAGCAAGGGTTCGTTTGGACTTTTTCATAGTGTGTTTACCCCGGTAAAAATGAATTTGACCCAGTTCATGTAACAATTGCAAAGAGATAGAGGTTTATTAGTTGGTAGCCATCTAATGGCTTAAGGATGGGTAAAGGATTTCTGATAAACATGCTAATTCGGGAATTCCAGTAGGGCAGACAATGGTGGGAAGTCGAAGTTTTTAGGTGCCCCTTAATATGCAATTGCAATATATTCTATAAAACAGGAAAAGTCAAGTCCAAAATTCATTATAAGGCTGATTTATCAACGAGGCATACAAAGAGTATCACTCTCTTATCACAGGATCACACACAAGAGTCAATTTAAATTTCTTCACCCCGAGGTGGAGTTAGGAGGCTGACGAGGATGATGACGATGGTGGCGAAGAGGAAGCCGGGGATGAGTTCGTAGATGATGGATTTCAGCGCCGGGGTCAGCTTCCATACCACCACCGTCAAAGTTCCCACCACCATTCCGGCTGCAATGCCCCAGCGGGTGGCGCGTTTCCAGAATAACGACAGGATTACCGCCGGTCCGAAAGAGGCTCCCAAACCACCCCAGGCGAATAACACCAACCAAAACACCAGGTCCTTGCCTGCAAACCCCAGCACCAACGCTACGATAGTGATCAAGACGATCACAACACGGCTAATCATGACCAGTTGCCGTTGTGGAATGTCACGGTCGCTTTTGATTATTTTTTGGTAGATGTCGCGCACCACGCCTGACGCTGCCACCAGCAGTTGGGAATCGGCGGTGGACATGATAGCTGCAATGATAGAAGCAATCACCATCCCAAACAACACTGGATGTAAATACTGCCCTGCCAGAAAAGGATACAGGTTTTCCGTGTCAGCGCCGGGAAGCATGTCTTTGGTTTCGTAGAAAGCCCGTCCCACCAAGCCGATGCACAGGGCACCGGCTGCCATCAGCACGTTCCACACGGTGCCGACAACCGCAGACACACGAAGCTGTTCCGGTCGCTCGATGGACATGTAGCGCACCAGGATGTGGGGATTGCCGGGGGAACCTAAGCCAATGCCAAGAAATCCTATTAACCCGCCGACGCCTAAGGAAAAGGGGTCGATTAGAGCCGCATCCAAGCCGCCCAGGTGGCGGAACATGACATCGAATCCACCGAAATGGGTGATGGCAACTACGGGCAGCAATACTAAGGCGATAATCATGAAGCAGGCTTGGATTAAATCAGTGAGAGATACCGCCAAGAACCCGCCCAGGATGGTGTAGGCAAGCACGATTATGGCGGTCAGAACCACACCCCAGCCGGGCGTGATGCCAAAGCTGGCGCTCAGGGCTTTTCCGCCGGCGTTGAACTGGGCGCTGACATAGGCGGTCATGAAAATCAGGATGATAGCGACCGACAGGATACGTAATATATGGCTGGTGTCTTTGAAACGGGATTCAAAGAAATCGGGCAGAGTCAGGGAATCAGTGTCTCCGGTTTGACGCCGCAGCAATGGCGCTACAAACAGGAACATGAACAGTTCGACTACGATATAGCCCACCACCGCCCATACCGCGGACAACCCCCGGGCAAACGCCATGCCGGACACACCAAGAAGCAGCCAGGCGCTGCGACCGGACACCACAGCGCTCAGAGCGACTACAACGCTGCCCATTTTGCGACCACCCAGGAAGAATTCCGAAATGCCGGCGGAGGAAAAGCGCGAACTAAGCACACCGATACCGATCATCATCGCGAGATATAGTAGAAAGGACGCAAGTACCAGCGAATTTCCTTGTAGGGATTCCATGATTGTTCTCTCAAGGGTTCAATTCATATTATTAAGTAAAGACCGGTCTGATTCCGAAGATCAGGGCAATGGTTAGGACTATGCCGGCTCCCAACAGACAGCCGGCCATTTTACCCAAAGCTGACGTGACGGCTTCCCGGGATTCTTCGATGCCTTTAGTGCGCAACCATTTTGCAATGGAGCCTTCGAAGAAGCCGGCGATACCGTCGGATAAGGCGTCACCAATCACCCCACCCGCCAAGGCGCCGGCAACGCCAAAAAAGGCTGCACCCCATAGCGCGGGAATAGTTAGCAATCCGGTATCCAAAGCACCGAATACAAGGTCGGGGATGGCACTTTTGACATTTCGCCGCGCTACCAGTAACCCAATAAAAGGGACTAAGCCCAGACCGAATACCACCGGTCCAAGGTCTAAATGGCTCCGCAGTGCCATTACTCCCAGAACTGCGATAATTACAGCCCAAATTGTACAGTATATGAAGTCCTTCATCTGCGTCCTTCTTGTAATCCAGTATTCAACGTGATGTGATAGGAATTGTAAAAATATACAACTTTACACACTGTGACGCAAGAGAATTATCCGGCATCTATTGAAGGTGAGTGATGGGAAACTTATGCAATATAACACATATAGAGGCTGCCGGTGAGATAAAAATTGTGATCCGAGCAAAAAAGACTTGAAAGAGAAGATTATTTTGCTTATATTTTATGCTTAGGCAGAATGGTCTGATTCCTGAAGTTCCTGTGATTGTTCCATTCATCGTAATAGCAATCCCCGATAGAACAATGGATTGACGGGCGTTATTTACGCTTTCCGAATTATTTGATTTGTTAAAGAAATTCAATTACTTCAAAAAACAACTATGGTAGCGTTTTAAGCACCCTTATTGACGCCTTAAATTTCCCTTGTTTGGAATGCTTCCGGGCTGGTAAGGCTAGTACTATTTTGATATTTTGCACTACGAGGATTGAAAACATGGACGCATTGACACAACGATTGTTCGGCGTAATCATAGCACTATTTGTTATGGTAGCAGCAGTGCAGGCTGCCACTTTCGAGGCAGCCATGCCCACTCCGGTGGGTGGGGACATCGATTTAACGGTCTCGACACCGGCACCGGGCACCACCCGGATGGATTTCGGATACCCAGAAATCACCACCCGGGACGTGACGGTAGATGAGGAAGATTATATAAGCACCCGGATTCCCGGGGAAAGCTTCACCTCACAAATCGGATACCCGGAACTGCCGATGGTCAACCGAGTGATCGGCATTCCCGATCAGGGGGAAATGCGAGTGCGGGTGGTTTCTTCGGAGTACACGGACATCCAGGGTGATATGATTTTCCCCATGCAGCCGTGGGAACATGAAAACCAAGACAACGACGCCAGACCATTTACCTTGAACCAGGAAGCGTACCGGTCCACCGGTTGGTATCCGGCGGAAATAGCCAGTCTAAGCGAACCGGCGGTGATGCGGGACATGCGTATCGCCATTGTATCCACCTATCCGGTGCAATACAATGCCGCCACCAATACTATGCGGGTGTATTCCAATATTCAAGTAGTGGTGGAACCCACCGGCAATCCCGGAGCCAACGAAAAGACGCACCACAACACCTATGTCTCGTCGTCTTTTATGCCCCTATACCGGCAACTTGCCAATTTCGACGAATTGGGATTGGACGCGGGACCGGAACTGCCGGGTCAGGTGGTGATGGTGTGTTATAACGATCCCACCGTTTTGGGATATGTCAACGCACTGGCAGAATGGAAACGTCGCCGGGGAACGCAGGTTCGGGTGGCA
>CBDVBD010000179.1:0-5995 GCA_965372135.1 uncultured bacterium
GGATGCGAGAGGAGTATTCTCTCTTTTTCACACACTCATTTAGCCCATTCCTGCTCTGCTCCGTCTACCAATTACCATCCACAGAATCACAATCAATCCCAGCGCCATCACCACGATTCCATGACTCACAGCGACTGACCCTGGTGTGATCAAATTCATCACCCCGCGGTACATGACAATTCCAAAAGCAGTGGAAACATAAGCTACCGCATTATTCCGCAGGTATAGTACAACCATAAATACAAACAGCACTAACAATAGAATCGAGCCCATCCACGCCAATGCGATTTCCCCCAGGTCTTGTGCAGCGCCCGTAAAAGCAAACAGGAACAACAGTATCGCCAGGATTCTCATCCAGGATTTTAACAACACATTTTTCCACAGGTAGATTCCGAAACCGACCATGATAAGAAGAAATAACGTTCCAGTCAAACCACTACTAAATTGTGCCAAAAATGGTATCGGTCGGGCTAATACTCCAGAAATTGAAATCCTCGCGAAAGGAATCCAGGCGGGAAATGCCGTCTGCAGCGCCGATTTCACCGTCATCAACAACACTGCAAAACATATCCCCAAGAAGACCGCCACCAAGTTGTCGGTTCCAGCCGCCCGCCGATTTACACCTCGGAAATCCGCCAACGCTTTTGGGTAACAACCTAAAAGCAGCGCTGTCCCCAGGAACCACACCAGGTAGATTATTACCAGATTTTGAATAAATCCTAACAATCTCTGTGTAATGAACATCTGGAAGGGAGTTGTCACCCCATAAGAGACTAAAATGGCGTCGAAGAAGTTGATCCCGTTTAATGCCATAATTATCACCGGAACAATACCGAATAGTGCAGCTTTTCCCCAGGGAATCTTTCCCTTCCGCGCCAAAAGAACCAAGTAAAAGATTGCTAACCCTATTAATAGAGCAATCGCCAAGATTTGGATCACTTGGAAAATTGCTTTTGGCGTTGTGGTGCTTGCCCTGTCCCGTTCCCAGGCTTCGGGGATTTTATAAAAACCGATACTGCCACCTTCGATGATGTCAGATCCGCCCACTCCAAATTCGATTCGGTATTTCGCTTCCTCAAGATGCCGTGCATCTCCTTCTTTTGCCTCGTAAGTGAAGTTATGATCCATCCGATTCGGACGTTTGGTGCTGTATTCGTTTTTGGGCACGTATTGTTCCAGGTTAATCCCCTGCTCCGTCATATAGGCTTCCACGATCAACCGGGCGGATTCCTGGGAAAGACTATCACCTTCTGCTTCTTCAGGTAGCGTATGTTCAAATTGATATACCTCTCCTGTTTCCGGATGAATTCTAATGTGCCATTGATCGCGGTCGAGGGGTGTAAAGCGCCTCACCTCCCATAGCTTTGGCGGTACATTATCGCCCGTCAAACGATTGAAATCCTCAATGCCGCCGTACTCCAAGAAATACTTCCCGGTGAAACCGTTAATTCGTGAGTCTATACTGACTGCCGACTTCATGTCTCGAGTATCCACTCCCTGGGATACCAGGAATTCATCAGCGATTCGAAGGGCTTCAGATCTGGTAACCTGAAATTCCGGCGCGGTATCACCCAATTTCTGGAAGGGTATAAACGTTACCAGAATGCAGAATATCCCCAATACGATCCCGTGAAGTCGAGTGTTACCCGATAGTGGTTGATAAGCTGCTGCCACCGGTACTTCCGCCCTGATCGTCTCCGGTACCTCTGTTTCTAGTGGTGTTTTAGTAATGTCATCCTGGTTGCGAATCCCTTCTTCAGGCAGAAACTTACCCGAGCGGAGATAGGTGATCAATGCAATTAGGAGTGGGATAACCAATATCCCGGTAGCGACAACGGCGGTTACGATAAAATACCAGTTGCCTGACCGGAACAGTAAGAACGCGGTGTACAGCGCATCCACCGTATAATGCCACACCAACGCAGGTAAAATCCCCCATCTGATCATCACATATCCGATGATAATACCGGCAATCCCCACTTCCAATCCCCGGATGTAGAAAGGCTGGTTCGGGTATCCGGCATGTGCGAATCCCCAGATAAATGCCGAAATCACAATTGCCAAGAATCCTGATTTCAAATACTTGTGTAGGAATGGAATGGAGAATGCTCGGGAGATGAATTCCTCCGACACCGCCGGAAAAAATCCAATCAGCAGCACCGCCAGCCAAGGGAATGCTGTGTTTAACAAATTGGAATAGGGAACGTCCGCCGGCGCCCAGGCGCCGAGCTTGTCGGAAATTAAGTAAAACACAATCTGATAGGCAAAGAAGAAGGCGGTTAATGTCAATCCTAACAGTATCCCCTTGAAAAACGACTTGGTTCGCCACCCGCGCCAGGAAAACATCCTGGTAATGGATGCGAACTGCCCGTAGCGTTCCCTGTACATGGTTTCAGCAGCGGCAGTCAAGAGGAAAATAACCACACCGCCCTGCAATAGTGAAATGAGCAATATACCCACCAATCTTATGATCAAGAACCCGCTGAAACTGGCTGTGGTGTTGTAGTTCAACATCGACAGCGGCAGCGCATTTAGGAGATTCAAGAACACCAATGCAAATCCCACGATTCCAAACCACATGGCGGTTTTCCAGCGGATGTCCCGTTTCCTCAAACGGAAAAAGATCACCGACACCATCGCGATGATCGTAAAGAACATAAAAAACGACGCCACCCTACCGGCTGTCTGGTTGTAGGATCGAAGCTCATCGTAGGACTGCTTCCAGGTTTCCGGGACCCGCAGGAATTCCTGGTATTCTGCCACAACGTTTCCCTGGACGGTGACTTCAATCCGGTAGTCCGATTCCGGCGCCGGCTCGAAATCCTTGATCTTGTAGGTAAAGGAGTGATCCAGCCGATTGGGGCGGCTGCGCCGGCTTTCGGTAACGAATTCCAACGTTGCCAGATCGCGATCCATCACCTCCTGGAGGAAATTTTCCGCCAGCACCTGGGCGGAGTCGGAACTCAACGAATTCCCTTCCAGCTCCTCCTCGATCTGGTGCTTAAAGCCCATGATGCCCCCTTCCGGAGTCACATAGACCGAAAACTCCTCCTTCTGTTCCGGTTTGAACCACCGCTGTTCCCAGTACCAAAGCTTCACCGGATCCCCAAAGAACTCCTGTGCTTTCTCTAATCCTAATTCCTTTTCCAGGAACACCTTTGCACTCCCGTGCATCCGAAATCCCGAGGCATTCTTATACCCCTCAGTTTCCAGGACACGTTCCGCTAAGAAGTCGTTTGCAATGGTCTTGGATTGGGCGCGCGTCACCTGAAAGTCAATGGAAGCTTCGGGAAATGCCTGCTTGAAATACTTCAAGCCGATGACGATTCCCACTACCATAATTACAATACAAACAAAGATGAACGCGAAATCTTTCCCCTGAAGCTTGTAATCCGGGGTGCTGTCTCCATTGTACAGTATTGAACCTAATGTCATAATTTCCCTCTGTTTATGTGTGTCTTAGATTAGATTTTCCAGCTATCACGCGTACCGATCCAGCAACCAGCGCAATGTAAATCTTACTATTAAACCGATAATTAACACCAACGCAGGCCATATCCCTTGAGGGAGCCAGCCTTCGCTTTCAATCGCCCACACACCCATAATGATATACAGGTTCATCAGCCAGGCTATATCCACTGCAATCAAATCATTACGCACCTGTCGTTCGTCAATCTGCATGGGACGACCGGTCAACCAATGCATCAACTTTTCCCCTCGAATCAGCTTAAGTGCTTGTGTATAAAGCCCATGAAGAAGCACTAGGAAACAGGTAATCAATGCCGCACCCCAGATCCATGGTTCCTTAAGTATAAATAAACCAATTATAAATAGCCCGCCTGTGATCAAGGACGTTATCATCGCGCGCTTTGTGGGCATTGGCTTGCATAAGTCAAGCATAATCACCTCAAGGCATTATTTTGGTTTTGAGATGTCAAGTTGGTATTTTCTGTATTATCAGAAAGATAGAAGCAGTATTCTAATGGGACTTGGAAGAAGTGGGCGATTTTAAGTGCTAATTTTACTGAAGGGGTGTAGCGGTTCTTTTCAAGGGATACGATGGTCTGGCGGCTGACGCCAACTGCTTTAGCCAATTGAGCTTGCGTCATTTCTCTATGCTCAAAACGTAATCTCCGAATGCGGTTTTGTAGGGTCATATCGTATCGGTTTGCGAGTAAAGTAATTACGACATAATATAATGTATAATTGACTATATGTCAAATGAATTTTACATTTTTTCAAAAAATACGCAAAATTATCGTAATAGAGAGCGAAAAACAAGGTAAAAAAGGCTAAATTGTAAGATTTTATAAAGGGGTACAATATCTTCTGAGGAGTAAGATTATTCAGCCAATGAGGGTGACATTTTTTCCAGATCGGAGAGAGATTTTTTCACCATGTTCCGGCAGTCTTCCATTATGGTGGGCATGTGGTCGTCCAGGAGCCAGCGAGCCACATTGGCGGCGGTACGGCGCACGCTACGGCTAAAAGGGCTGTGAGGGCTTAACACCACAGGCGGAGTATGAGTTTTGATGGCATGCCGTAAGTCCCGACATGTTCCTATATGTCCCAACCAACCGGCATCGATGCCTACGAACTTTTTGGATGCGGCATTCAGGCGTTTGTAAGTATCGAAACCTTCGCCCAAGTTTCGGGCTTGATTGACGATGATGTTGATTGGGGGTGGTGAATGGAAGGACGCTAAGGATTTTAATGTGGCGTAGGCGTCCATCATGGCGGTGGGGTCGGGAGTGGTGACCAACAGTAATCGATGCGCCATTCGGCACCAGCCCAACACATTTCGTGAAATCCCCGCCGCGTTATCGATGATCAAAAGGTCGTTGCTTTGTTGTATGTTATCAAACAGTTCCGCCAATCGTTTTTGTTGGGTTTCGTTCAAGTCGTGGAGTTGCAATTCCGATGGGGGTGCGGAGATCACCCGAAAGCCGAGGGGGATATCAGTGGTCAAATTTTCGAATTTGCATTTACCTTCCAGCCATTGCCCCAGATGGTATTTGGATGATACCGGCAGCATTAGTTTTACATTTCCCAGTCCCAGATCACCGTCCAGCACCGTTAACTGCCACCCGGCTTGGGCAAGCACCACGCTCATGTTCACGGTGCTCATGGTTTTGCCCACTCCTCCTTTTCCCGAGCAGATGGTCAGGATTTGGAAGGTGCGCTTGGGAAGGATATCGGGTGACACGATACCGATTTTGAGGGGTGATCCTGGGTTTGCCATACATGTACTCCTGCAATAACAAGAAGTTGATTCGTGTTTATTCCGACAATCGAGAGAGATTGCACTACTTGTTTATCGGCAGGATTTGGGATGAGGCTTAGGGAGAAATTGGTGGGGTAGGGATTTTTTCGGGATGAAGTTTTCTCACGCAGAGGCGTCAAGGGCGCAGAGATAATTGGAATGTTTTAAAGTTTTAAAGTTGAAAAGTTGTTAATTAATAGTCTGGCATTGGAATTTGGCTTATTTTAGAAGGACCATCTTTTTGATGTCTTGGAAATTAGAGGTCTTTAGCTGGTAGAAATATACTCCTGAAGATAGATTTGAGGCGTCAAAGAGTATTTGGTGTTGTCCGGCGGGTTGGCGGGTGTCAATAATTGTGGAGACGAGGCGACCTAAGATATCATAGATTTGCAGGCGTACATGATCGGCAAATGGCAGGTTGTAGGAGAGAGTAGTGGTGGGATTGAAGGGATTCGGGTAGTTTTGCATTAGTTGATAAGTTGTTATTTCAACTGGTGTTAATTTTCCCACCCATAGTTGGTTGTAGTAGAAGGCTCCGATGTCGGCGATGGTGCTGTCGGGGTCTAAGGGAGAGTTTGGATCTCCGGCGTCGATGCAGGGAGAACTGGATTGGAGGTGATAATCTCCATTTGATGGGTTTATGAATAGGGGATCTTCAAAGATATTAAAGTACGTATCGCAAGAATCACCGTTGAAATTTGTGGTGATGACATGACCAAGATACGGTGGAGG
>CBDVBD010000180.1:0-5990 GCA_965372135.1 uncultured bacterium
AGTTGGCAAGTGAGCAAGTGCCCCCCCTTTTATTCCCCCCCGGGAACCGGGGGGGGAGGTTGGAAAGAAACCCGGGTAACAAGTAACCCAGAGTACTCAACCGTCAGGTTATCCGTCAGGAGCTGGACAGGAATGAATTGTGATGCTATTGCAACTCAGATGTCCAGTTGTTTAGTTGACAACTATAAGCGGGCAAGGATTGGATGCTCGCCTTACCATCAAGGCAGGGTGTCTTTATACGGCGTCATGGATATTCGTTAGTTTAGGATACGGGTTAGGGATGGGGGTGTAGATTGTTAAAGTGACGCTTGACTTTTGGTGCAGTTTTTTCTATATTGGTTTTAGTGGTTTTTGAGGACGTCTGGTTAATATTTCATAAGGAGACTCACCATGAAATTATCAAAATTGAGACTTTTAAGCGCAGCTGCCATGGTGTTTCTTGTTTCAGCAGTTTGTGTTGGTCAGATGCCGTTGAATCGTGAGATGGATCGAACGGCAATTTTAGAAGATAATGTGCGCCTTTTGATGGAGTTAAGAACGGGGTCCTCGCAGGTTGGTGCGCGGGGGTGGTTTTCGGGATTGGATCAGCCGGAGGGGATATTGTTGTGGAATTGGCAGGGGATCGATGATACGGAATGCGTGTCATCGATCGGAGATGTCAACAGCGATGGGTTTCCGGATGTGCTGGCGGAAAATTACGACGCCGGTGCATCAGGTAACAATTTTACCTGCTTATCCGGACACAGCGAAACTGTCGGTGATGTAGTGTGGTCGGTGCATCCAACCGGAGGACCGAGCAACAGCGGGGGGTATGGGGATCATTGTGTGAATAGTATTTCCGATATTAGCGGCGACGGGGTTGCTGATGCGCTGTTAGGGACGGCATGGGGGGGGAGGACGGTGTTTGCCATCAACGGCGCTACCGGCACCACGTTATGGTCTTACGACACTTACAATGATCCGGTGGGATCGGGATGGGTGTATGCGGTGGCGCCGATTCCTGATGTAAATAACGATGGGGTGGACGACGTATTGGCTGGCGTTGGATCCGCCTGCAGGTCCGCGTTTTGCTTTTCCGGCAGTGACGGCACCATGTTATGGCGGCTTAATGCGCAGGATGCGATTGGGTCGGTACATGCGATTTCTGATGTGAACGGGGACAGTATTCCGGATGCGTTAGCCAGTGCCTGGGGGAATAGCGCAGACCGGAAAGTGTATTGCATTAGTGGTGCCAGCAGCGGTTCAGCGACTGTACTGTGGAATTATCAGACCGGGGGAGATGTACAACATGTGACGTCGATTCCGGATGTGAACAATAACGGCTCGGATGATGTGATTGCGGCGTCGTGGGATGATAATGTCTATTGCTTGGACGGGTCCAGCGGTGCGTTAATCTGGAGTCATCCCCTTGGGGGCTATGCCAGTCGCGCGGAATCGGTACCGGACGTGGATGGAGATGATGTGTGGGATGTGATTGCCGGAGGATGGTCCAATACGGTGGTGATGATCAGCGGGGACGATGGGCTGGCGATTTGGACACAATCCTTACCAGGTTCAAATAGCTGGTCAGTAAATAAGTTGGGAGATGTGAACGGCGATGATATCAATGATGTGATTATCGGAAATAGCGTCAGCGGTGGCACTGGTGGAACATTGTTCTGCTTGAGTGGAAGTGATGGCGAGATAATTTGGGATTATGTGACCAACGGGTGGATTAACACGGTGCGGGGGATTGAGGATATAAGCGGGGATTTATTGTATGATGTGATTGCCGGAAATCAGGGGGGACCGGGAGCTTTCGTGTGGTGTTTTGAAGGGGATACATTGGAAGGCGGGGTGGTGCCGCCGGATCTGAAGATCAGCGAATTTTTGGTAGTGACTGGTGAGGATGAGGCGGTGGAAATCTACAATCCGACGCAACGGCAGTTCGCATTGGATGATTGGATGATTATTATGATAACGATCGATGATGCCGATACCGTCGTGATCGATTCAGGAGTCACCATTACGGCTGGGGAATATAAAGTGGTCGATTACACAATCACACCGGGTGTATTTCTACCGGATGACGGGGCAATTATCAAACTTTCCATGCCGGATGGGATGACGATTGACAGTGTGGGGTACGGATATATGGGGGGAGCTCCGGCGCCCCCGATTGAGTGGAGTACCGCATTGGATATCAATAATATCGGCAGTTGGGCGGAACGGTTTTCGGTGGATGCCACACCGACATTGGGATCGGCGAATGACCTGCCCACTGCGGATTTGGGCAATACGGCAGTGGTGTTGAACGAGGTGTACCCGCTGGAAGGGGAAGGGGATGCGTTTATTGAATTGTATAACGTTACTTCGCAGCCGGTCGATATTTCGGGGTGGCAGGTTTTGGCTGGGACGGATTATCAGGTTCCACCTGATGTGACCATTAATGGGAATGGGTATTTTGTATTGTGGGAAAATGATTTTCCCATGGGATTTGGGCTACAGCCGGAGGGGGATAATGTCTATTTGATGGATGCAGATGGCGTGCGGTTGGATCAGATGGGATATTGGTTCGGCTGGGTGGGGGATTCGTCCTGGTCGGTGATTCCAGATGGAGATCGGAACCTCTTCGAGGGGTATGATCTTGTGACGTCTCCGGATTTCGAACGAGCGGTTCCTACGCCCAATGGGCTTGATGTGCCGGAGGGTGGTGATGTCGTGGAGGTGCGGTCGTTTCGGTTGGGTCCGGTGTATCCCAATCCGTTTAACGCATCCACGCAGATTCAATATTCCTTGGGTCACCGGGGGGTGATGTCGTTGATGATTTATGATGTGCTGGGTCGGGAAGTGGCGACATTGGTGACTGGGATGCGGGATGCCGGGATGTATTCGGTGAATTGGCAGGCGGATGGCGTATCATCGGGGACCTATTTTGCGGTTTTGAAAGCAGTGGATAGGACGCAAACGTTGAAGTTGACGTTGCTAAAGTAACGAACGTGTGAATCCTCGTAGATTTTATCTTAAGTTGTGGTGTCGACATTTGAGAGTAGACACCACATTTTTGTGGTTGATAATTTTTTTTAAGAAAAACGTTGAAAATATCGAAAATTGGGATTATATTTGACTTTCCACATTTGATGACTCGCCATAATATCAACCATCCAACTATTCGCAAGATTTCGGTATCGGAGGAACGTTGCCCACCCTGAACCTTTCGTTGGACGCTCTAAAAGAGATGACTCGCACAATTCGCCGGGATGTGATTATAATGGTTAACTATGCCCAGAGCGGGCATCCCGGAGGACCGCTGTCGGCAGCGGATTATTTGACCGCTTTGTGGTTTAATTTTCTGAACGTGGCGCCCCATGATCCAGTGATGGAGCAGCGGGACCGGTTTGTGATGTCCAACGGACATTGTTCCTCGATCAACTATGCGCTGATGGCGCGGCGGGGATTTTTCAATCCATCGTATCTGTTGACGTTTCGAACCACGGATTCATTGCTCCAGGGACATCCTAACTGTATGAAATTGCAGGGGATCGAGATTTCTACCGGCAGTTTGGGGCAGGGATTGTCGGTGGCGCATGGGATGGCATTGGGGATACGGCTTAGGGGATGGGAATCAACGGTGTACTGCAATTGCGGGGATGGGGAACTGCAGGAGGGGAATATCTGGGAAGCGGTGATGGCGGCGGGGCATTATAAGACCGATAATTTGATTGTGTCGGTGGATTTCAATAATGCGCAGATTGACGGGTATGTGGAAGACGTGATGGGGATCGAACCGTTGGCAGAGAAGTTCCGGGCGTTTAACTGGCGGGTGTTGGAAGCGGATGGGCACCGGATGGAAGATATTTTGCCGGCGTGGCAAGAAGCGAAACGTCTGACCGGGAAGCCGACGGTGATTTTATTTAAGACGGAAATGATGCACGGATGCTCGTCGTTTGCCAATATTCCCGGATGGCACGGGCGACCGCCCAAGGATGATGAAGCTCAGCAGATGCTTAAGGAATTGGGCTACAATGAGAGTTTGGAGGATGCTCGGGCAGGTTATGGAGCACCTGAGTATCCTTAGGATTAAATCCGAATCCGAAAGTTGCCGACGCGATTCGAAACAACCATTGTGGGCAAGTAAGTTAAGTTGACCACTGCATTTCATTGGGTAAATTGTGAGTGTTATGCAACGTACGCCAGCATTGAAAAATATCCTTCCGCCTGAGGAATGGAAACAGGAGTTGACGCGCAGCGCCTACGCCAACGCGTTGGTTGAATTGGGGCAGGAAAATCCCAACTTAGTGGTACTGGATGCGGATTTGAGCCAGTCCACCTTGACCAAGTTTTTTGCCGAAGCTTTTCCTGAACGGTTTTTCGAAATGGGAATTGCGGAGCAGAATATGGTCAATACCGCAGCCGGATTGTCCAAAGTTGGGTATGTTCCGTTTGTGTCCAGCTATGCGATATTTTTGTCCGGACGAGCTTGGGATCAGGTGCGGAATACCGTCGATTATTCTGAATGTAACGTGAAGTTGGCGGCGGCTCACGGGGGAATCAGCGTGGGGAAGGATGGACCGTCTCATCAGAGTATGGAAGACTTGTCCAATATGTTGTCGTTGGTGAATATGACGGTGCTGGTGCCGTGTGATCACCACGAGACATACAAGATTACCAAGTGGGCGGCACAATACCAGGGTCCGGTGTATTTTCGGCAGGGCAGGGAAAAGACGGCGTTGATGACTACCGAAGATACTCCGTTTGTGCATGGTAAGGCGTTGGAAATAGTGGAAGGAACCGACGGGACGATTATCGCGTGTGGATTGATGGTGCCTCGGGCGGTAATGGCGGCGTATTTATTGGCGGAAGAGGGGATATATCCTCGGGTGTTGAATATGGCGACATTGAAGCCGATCGATGAGGATGCGATCGTGAAAGCCGCCGGCGAAACCGGGGCAATTGTGACGGCGGAAGAACACAGTATCTACGGGGGATTGGGATCGGTGGTGGCACGCGTGACGGGGGAACACCAGCCGGTGCCGGTGAAGGTAATGGGGATTCCTAATATTTATTTGTCGTCGGGACCACCGAAGGAATTATTGGAAATCGCCGGTTTGACTGTGGAAAACATCGCTAATTCGCTAAAGGGAGTATTAAAGAAACGGTAAGTTTTCACCGCTTGATAATGTGAACCGGAACCATGGGATAGTTCCGGTTTTTTTGTGTAGGTCGGGTTCCGAAGCGTAGCGGAGCTAAAAGTCCGTCCACTGACGGAAAACCCGACATAAGGTTATCTCAACAACACTACCTTCTGATTAAATTCCCTATCCCCTGCCATCAACCGAACAATATAGATTCCGGAAGCCAGGGAGCTTGCATCCCAGAATTTTCGATGAACTCCCGGGGACACAGGAGAAAAGTCAAATTGATCGACACGCTGTCCTAAGATGTTGTAGATGGTGATCTTGACCTCTGATTGGGTGGGAATGGTGAAGGGAATTACCAATACACTGTTGAAAGGATTGGGGTATGGGGGTAACAAGGCGAATTCAGTGGGCATTGGTTTAGAAAGTTGTGATAATACCGGACTATACGGATAGCTTTCCCCCCAGGGACCGCCCCAACAGCCGATGTCGTTGCGGGTGGAATCGGGATCGTTGAAAAAGGGATCGGGATCACCGGCGTTGATACAAGGCGATCCCAACTGTAGATGAAAATCAACGGTGTCTTGCACCATGGGATCCAAGTAAATATTAGTAGAATCCGGAGTGCAGTTATCAAAGTTGGTGACATTTTCATAAAAATCATTGTAGCTGAAATTAGTAAAGGGTTCAGCGGTATATTGCGCTTTAAGGGCTAAATCATTAGCAAGAAAGATGTTGTTCTTCACATCGATTTCTTCGAGTATAAGAGAAATTTGCACAGCCTGGTTGTTGTGATAAAAGAGATTATTGGTTACCAAAACGCTATCTGCTGCGGCCAAGATTAAGCCACTACCGGAATAAATATTATTTGCC
>CBDVBD010000181.1:0-5953 GCA_965372135.1 uncultured bacterium
AAGGTGACAGCTTGAAGGCAACCGAAGTTGAAAGTGATAGCTTGAAAACAACCGAAGTTGAAAGTGACAACCTGGAAACAAACCGGGAAGAATCGAATGCCGATACCCTGCAAATAAATCAACGAATCGAAAACCTATACGATGACTTGGATGCCCATGACCTCCAATTAGCGGAATTTTATTTCTATGACCTGGGCGATATGGATTCCACGATGAATTATTTAACATTCTTAGTGAAACCGGATGTAGCCGATTCGATTCGTGCTAAATCGTTAATCTTGATGGCTGTCATCCAAGGGGACTCGTTGGACAATGAAACACTGGCGGACTCGTTGTACCAGGCCATAATCACTGATTTCGCCAATACCGACTTTGAAAACTATAGCTTGGCTAAATTGGGACTGCCCCAAAAACTGACACCACAAGATTCGGTAATCCTGCGATACGAAGAAGCGGATTCGCTGTTATGGGCTGCCCAAGATACCCTGCGAGCATTAAACATATTTCAGGAATTAGCACTGGGCGATACTAACGAAGAATTATCGGTACAATCTCAATTCGCGGTAGGGTGGATTTATGAACACATGATAGGCAATATCGACAGCGCTCGTGCTGCCTACCAACAGTTAGTGGATCGTTTCCCGTCCTCGGAATTGGCACAAAATGTCAAACGCCGAATCGAAGTCGTAGTCGTTGTACCTACTGGCGAAGATTCCCTGTCAATCACCCCCGTACCCCTTGACTCAATACAAGTTATCCCTCTTGAAAGGGAACTAATGGAAGAACCTTCCGCTACGGGCGAGGAGAAAGAAATTGAAGAATTAGAGACCAAACGACGCATACTGAAAAGGTGATGGTACATGTCCGCAACTCATGAGCACTGTGAAGTTATCTATCGGGAACTGATTCGTGATGATTTGATATACTTGCGTTGTCATGCGCCGAATATCGCAACCAATGCAATCCCTGGGCAATTCGTACATATCCGAGCCGGCTCAGGGGAAATCCCAATATTACGCCGACCCTACAGCCTGTATGATGCCGAGCAAGACACCATAGATCTGTTGGTGGCGATAGTTGGTCGGGGATCAGCCGCGATCGCTGCTGTCGAAGTAGGGAACTCCCTTGATATTATCGGACCATTGGGCAACGGATTCCCATCGAAACCACCTAATGCGCCCGTCACCATGATTGCTGGTGGAGTTGGCATTGCGCCCCTGCATTTCCTATGGCGGCGTTGGACAACTCTTGATTGTCAATGCAATCTAATATTAGGGGCAACCACCAAAGCGGCAATACCACTACCTAAAGATTCCCCATTGTGGCATACCGCCCAAATCACCACCGATGACGGCTCTTACGGATTCGCGGGCACCGTGGTGGATCAATTCGAAAAATCTAATGGCGGAAACAACCGGGTGTTCGGCAGCAACAACTTGGTTTATATCTGTGGTCCATTACCCATGATCCAAGCGCTAATGCCGGTACTGACCCTACACCGCATTTCCGGAATGGTATCCATAGAGCAAATTATGGGATGTGGCGTCGGTGCCTGCCAGGGCTGTGCGGTGCCGAGTGCTGATGGAGCAACTACCCGATACAAACTGACTTGCCTGGATGGACCGGTATTTAACATAGATGACATTAACCTGGAGCAGCTGACCAATCTAAGCAGCAAGAAGGTATTGGATGAGTAGTGAAATTGATCTGACCGTTGGATTTGCCGGGCTGGAGTTTCATAATCCCTTATTCACAGCTTCCGGAACCTATGGATACGCCAAGGAATACGAAAATCTGACCAACTTAGACCATTGGGGAGCGTTGGTAACCAAATCGATCACATTGAACCAGCGTGACGGCAACCCCCCACCACGATTAATCGAAACGGAATATGGACTGTTGAACTCTATAGGACTGGCGAATGTCGGAGTGCACAAATTCATAGAGGACAAATTACCGTTCCTGCGTTCGGTTGGGACGAAAGTGATCGTCAATATCGCCGGATTCAGTATTCCGGATTATGTCGAAGTGGTACGGCTGCTGGATCAGGAACCCGGTATCGACGCCTATGAAATCAATGTATCGTGCCCCAATGTGGACGACGGCTGTATCATTGGCACCGATCCCGACTTAGTACACAAGCTTCTGGGTGCTTTGCGGTCAGTTACCCATCGCCCTTTGATACTGAAGTTAACGCCCAATGTCACCAATATCGCCGATATCGCTACTGCCGCAGAATACGCCGGTGCCGATGCCTTAAGTGTCATCAACACCGTATACGGCATGGCAGTGGACATGGATAATAGACAGCCGGCGCTGCACCGCGTGATTGGCGGCTATTCCGGTCCCGCAATCAAACCTATCGCATTGGCAAAAGTCTGGCAAGTACGTCAAGTATCTGATCTGCCAATCATAGGCATCGGTGGGATATCAAATGCCCGTGACGTATTGGAATTCCTGGTAGTAGGTGCCAGTGCCGTACAAATAGGAACTGCATCCATGCGTGATCCCGGTATTGTGGATACCATTATCAGCGACCTTACAGGTTACATGGCTAAACATGAAATCCCCCATATCCAAAACCTGATAGATTCCGTCGAGATTTCCGAGGATGTATCATGAACCAGGTACTCCGACAGGCTATATTGTTAACGCTGATAAGTGTCATAATTATTCTGTACTTAGGTTGTACCGCTTCGCCCAAATTCCGGCGTGGCGAAATCAACAGACCTTCTGTGCAATGGGATCTGCCTCAGAAACCGTATCAGGTCGGTCTGGCTTCCTATTACGGTAAGAAGTTCCATGGTCGCCCGACTTCTTCTGGTGAAATATTCGACATGTACGGCATGACTGCCGCGCATAAAACCCTGCCCTTAGGATCACAGATACAAGTAACTCATCTGGGGAATCATCGATCCGTCATCGTCAAAGTGAATGATCGAGGACCCTTTGTGGAAGGGCGAATTCTTGACTTGTCTTACGGTGCCGCAAAAGAAATCGGGATGATTCAAGAAGGAGTGGCGGAAGTTCGTATCGACGTATTCACATTCGGAGAAAAAGAATGAGCGACGACCATTCTCTAAAACGGCGGATGCAAGTGGCGTACTGGGGCATCCCGCTGCTAATAATCTGCACCCTGAAGGGAGGAGTGTTATTTCTGGCGCTGGTATTACTCGCCCACGGCTTTATCATTTCAGAATTCCACCGCCTGGCAGAGAAGAAAAACATGCCAAGTCATCCCGCTATCGCCGGAATCCTGGGTTCCCTGCTGATTTTCGCCATGTACTTCGAATGGTGGTGGGGATTCCCACTATTTGGTGCCATCTTGCTGCTGACCGAAACCTTCCGTAAGGACAATCAATCCTTCCAACGATTGGGAGTATTATCCTTAGGGTGGTTATATATCTCATTCTTCTTAGGGTGCTTGGTGCTAATCCGTCAGCACGGCGGACCGGGATACTTGGACGGTGCGGTCTGGGTGATATTATTATTGACTACCATCTGGATATGCGACACCGCAGCCTATTGGGGCGGATCTGCCGTTGGAAAAATCCCGTTACACACAAATGCCAGCCCTAATAAGACCGTAGAAGGATTCGTCATCGGCGCTATCGCTGCATTGGTCTGGGCGTTAATCTGGACGCAGCTTCCGGGAATCCGCTATTCAGCTATCGACGGCATCGTCCTGGGAATCATCGTCGGAGGATTCGGTCAAGCGGGCGACCTGGTGGAATCCATGTTCAAACGCTCTGCCAATGTCAAAGACACCTCCGACTTTCTGGGCGGACACGGCGGTGTCCTGGACCGTTTCGACAGCCTGTTATTTACCGCACCGGTGTTACTGGCTTACATCCTGCTTTCTGGAACCTGGCACTAAGAGATACTGGAAAAAACTACATGGGCAAACTACTGGAAGTCAAAAACTTAAAAACCTATTTCTATACCGAAGATGGTGTGTCAAAAGCCGTTGATGATGTTAGTTTCGAAGTCGATGAAGGGCATACACTGGGCATCGTAGGCGAATCCGGCTGCGGTAAAAGCGTATCCTGCCTGTCGGTAATGCGCTTGATCTCCGACCCACCGGGAAAAATAGTCGGTGGAGACATCCGTTTCAAAGGTCAAGATGTCTTAGCATTGGATGAAGTCAAAATGCGGAAAATCCGGGGAAACGCCATCTCAATGATCTTCCAGGAGCCCATGACATCCCTGAATCCGGTATTTACCTGCGGCGATCAAATCATGGAAACCTTGATTCTCCATCAGAGTATGAACAAGGAGGACGCCAAACAACGTGCCATCGAAATGCTGCATCAGGTTGGGTTCCCCGCTCCCGAACAACGGGTCAACGAATACCCGCATCAACTTTCCGGCGGCATGCGACAGCGGGTGATGATTGCCATGGCGCTGTCCTGTAATCCAGCTCTGTTGTTCGCCGATGAACCCTCCACCGCCCTGGATGTCACTGTCCAAGCTCAAATCTTAGATCTGCTGCGCGACCTGCAGCAACAATTCAACATGGCAATCGTGGTCATTACTCACGACCTCGGCGTAATTGCGGAAATGGCGGAACAGGTAGTGGTGATGTACGCTGGCAAAGTACAGGAAGATTCCGACGTCCGTACCATCTACAAACACCCCCTGCACCCGTACACCGCAGGGCTCCAAAAAGCTATTCCCCGGGTACACGAAGACATGGATCGGCTCTACGTGATCGAAGGCACGGTACCCAACCCCCTGGATTTCCCACCTGGCTGCAAATTCCATCCCCGCTGCTCTCAGGTCATGGACAAATGCCGAACCCAGGAACCCGAACTAATCGAGATTTCACCCGGACATAAAGTCCGCTGCTGGCTGCACCAGTAACTCCTTGGAAATATCCGACTAAAATAATACCAACATAGCTAAAAACCATTAAACAACAACTAAACTGAGAACGAGTGAAATGAAAGTCAAAACAATCATTGAATCATTGAGAGTGCCGTTCTTTACCGGCGTCATCGTTCCCATCACCTTGGGTTCCATCTTAGCCTGGTACCACACCGGGGACTTCTACTGGGGGTATTTCGTCCTAACCATGATTGGTGGCTTGGCGTTACATGCCGGCGCCAACACCATCAACGACTACTTCGACCACTACAGCGGCAATGACCCGGTCAACAAAGAATTCGTCAGACCCTTTTCCGGCGGCAGCCGTTTGATCCAAAACAAAGAACTGACCCCGAAAAACATGCTGACCATCAGCATGTGCTGCTACGCCATCGCCATCGGCATCGGCTTATTCCTGGTCGGCACTCGGGGTTTACCCATCCTGTTTCTGGGTCTCGTTGGTGTCGCATCCGGCATCCTGTACGTTGCACCTTGGGTGAACTTAGCAGCACGCGGTATCGGAGAATTCTTTATCGCCCTGAATTTCGGTATCCTGAGCGTCTTGGGTTCCTACTACGTCCAAGCTCAGACCTTTTCCATGGAAGCCTTCGTTGCATCCATCCCGGTGGCATTATTAATCACCGCCATCCTCTGGATCAATGAATTCCCCGATTATAAAGCAGATAAAGAAGTCGGTAAAACCCACTTGGTGGTGCGCTTGGGCAGAAAAACCAGCGCGATGGTATTCACTGTCATGATGGCACTGGTCTATATATCGATCCTGCTGCTGGGAATCCTGTATCCCGGCAGGTGGGTACTGTTGGGTCTGTTGACACTACCCTTGTCGATAAAAGTAGTAACCAATGCCTTGAAACACTACGATCGAATCCCCCAGTTAGTGCCTTCCAATGGCGGCACCATCCTTGCTCATCTCCTAACCGGCGCATTACTCTGTGTTGGCTATCTGCTGAATGTGTGGGTATAAAACGCGTCCGGAAACCGATATGAATATTGGGGATCGGCAAGTTGTCAAGATGTTCGACCGGATTTCCCCGGTCTATGACTTGATGAATCGCCTGATGAGCCT
>CBDVBD010000182.1:0-5773 GCA_965372135.1 uncultured bacterium
ACTGCTCCACCCCGCGATCATATATATTCTATTTGTGAAACATCCAAGCAAATACCCCTATCAAAATTTTGGCTACATAATATAATCACCTATTCATTTATAGTCAAGCCATTTTTCCATTTTCTCCCTGCCCGGATTCTTTACTAAATCGAATCAACAACGCATGAATCCTGTTCTTATCCGCCCGTAAAATCTTTACCTGGAACGAATCAATCTCCTCTTCATCACCTGTCGTAGGAATACGCCCCAATCGTTCCATCACCCACCCAGCAACCGTCGCATAATCACCGGTGGGAATTATGTTCCCTAATTCCTCGTTAATATCATCAACTTCTGTCCTGCCGGTGGTTAAAATCGTCCCAGGTCCCACTTTCCGAAACGATGTCACTTCCCGATCATACTCATCCTCAATCTCCCCCACCAGCTCTTCTAAAATGTCCTCCATACTAACCAATCCGGCAGTACCGCCGTATTCATCCACAACCAATGCGATATCTGTTCTGTTTTTACGCATCTCCCGAAGCAGCCGAATCAACGACACCGATTCCGGAACCACTCGCGCTGGACGCACCCTTTCCGACAAACTTCCCTGCGCCTGAAAGAAATCCCGAGCCCCGATAAACCCCACCACATGATCCAAATCCTTATCATACACCAACAATTTTGAATATCCCGATTCCAACACCAATTTCCTGGCTTCAGAAACTTCACTGCCGATATCGACTCCCACTATGTCAGTCCTGGGAGTCATAATATCCCGCACCCGCCGTTGATGCAACTGCAATGTCCGTTGAATAAGATCCCGCTCCTGCTTATCCACCACCCCGATCACTTCCGCCTCATGAATCAACGCTTCCAAATCCGGCACGGAAAAAAACGACACTTCCCCGGTAGCCTCCACCCCCGCCAACTTAGCTATCTGCACCCCAAACCACTGCGTGATCCGAACCACCGGCAACATGATTATCTGGAATACCATCAACACCGGCGAAATGACCAAAACCATCTGATTTGCAAGTTGAAGAAACACCGCTTTGGGAATGATCTCTCCCAGTAACAAAATCACAAATGGCAGCAACACAAAAATCGCTTCCGACGGCAAACCCTTTTCCAATAAATAGATGGTTGCTATCGAGGAATAAGCGACATTAGAAATGTTGGTTCCCACTAAAGTAAGGCTCAAATACCGCTCCGGTCGTTCTACAAATTTCAAAACGGTCTTGTACCCGGCTTTTTTCTTCTTGCGCCACACCTCCACCATGAAATTGTCAAACGTCAAAAACGCGGTTTCGGAACCGGAAAAAAAACCCGACAACAACAAAAATACTATGATTAACAATATCTCCATCTGAGAGAAACTCTACCACCTGTGTTATTTGTCAAAAAACTCTATCTTTCCCCGACACGCATCGAACAAATCCGCCTTCATAAGCTCGATCTTACTCCGAGGAACCGTAAATGTCACTTTGGCATCTTGGGCATAATCGGAATCAGAAACAGTTCCTTGATGCCGATCCATAATCCGCATCACCGTGTTCATCAAATCATAAGGAAAGCAGCACACCAAGAGGTCCCTAATTACTTTGGTAATTACTTGCGCTCGATCCAAAGTAGCTCCTGCGCATTCCCCATACGCACGCACCAACCCTCCAGTTCCCAATTTAGTACCCCCGAAATACCGGGTGACAATCACCCCAACATTGCATAAATCCCTTCCGGAAACCACCGACAAAATCGGCTTCCCCGCCGTACCGCTGGGTTCCCCGGCGTCGCTGGACGCGTCCTCAATCCGGTCACCCGAAATCACCCGGTATCCCCAGCAGTGATGTGTGGCGTCATGATATTCCTTGCGATGCTGCAGCAAAACATTCTTAAACTCCACCGCATCAACAACCGGAAACGCCCGCCCCAAAAACCGCGATCCTTTTACCCGGATCGACACCTCCACCGATTTTCTTATGGTCTTATATTCATCCAATTCCGGAATCATGTATTGAACACCCACTACCCCTTCGGAAAAAGCACCATGGCAATCCACCCCGCCAGCGGAGGCAGCACCAAACTCGAGCACAACCGGATTAATGTAAACCGCGGTCCGATAATCCCGATTTCCATCGGAAGCCTTGCCACTGCCCATACCGACCATCCGGTTAAATAGGCTACCATAACTGGGGTCCCTGCTCCCGCTCTGGCTAATCCCGCCACTAACGGCATACTCACAAACGGACCTCCCGGTGTCAATGCCCCTGCAAAACTACCGATCATTATCCCCCGCCAGCCCGATTCGCCCCCCACCCATTTCGCAATCGCTTCATGCGGAATCAACACCTGAATCATCCCAGCCACAATGAAGGCACACATCAAAAGCGGCACAATCTGCACCAGCATGCGCCCACTGGACTGCAACCCCAATAAATGCTGCCCTTCCCCACGTGAATACCCCACATATAATAGCACGACGGCTAACACCGCCATTATCAACGTCGGTACCAACATCGGTCGTTTCCCTTTTGATGGTCGTGATTCTTTCATACTTCTAAAATAGTAATTAAATCGTTTATTGTAAACCTTCTTCGTAACGCAAGAGCTTTTCTTTAGCAGTAGCGCGCAATTCCGGATCTTCACTTTCTTCCGCAATCTTTTCTATGGCAATTCTCGCTGAATCGATGCCATTATTCATAAAATGATCCAATACGGACAACGTAGAATTACGAACATATTGACTTTCCGAATCTGCCAACCGTGCAACATCTGAAATGACCTCGATGTTACATTCCTGAATCTTGTTTAACGCAGCGCGCTGAGCATTCTCTATATTTTCATCATCAATCAAAGGGGAATTCCTAACTATATCTACAGCCACGTCTTTGTAAGTCGCAGAATCACCCATCATCTGAAGTACAAAAGCAGCGAATGTTCGACCACTCCAACTGGCTTCCCGACAGGCTTTTCTTAAATACGGAACAGCGATGGAATCAAATAGAGCTCTATCTTCAGCAATGATATAAAAAGCCGAATATTCTTCGCATTTTGTGATCAACGAACACGCCTTCTCCCATGCTTGCCACCGTAGATATGCTTGAGCTGCATTTCTCTGAGTATGAACTCCACCAAGTGAAGCTAAAGAGTCGATGAAATACTCAACACCAGCATGCGATCTGTAGGGTGTCAAAACCCAGATTAAAGCACTACGAATCCCGTCAATTTCTGCAGGAAAATCCATAATAGCCTGTATCAACCTGTCTGGGTTTTCCAGGGTGGCTAATACCCTACTGATCGAGCCACCAAGATGGTCGATGGCACGATCACCAGCACCAGTCGCTTCTACTACTGCAGCGACTTCTCTTAGCAGAGAGATAGCTTCTTCCTCAGTCCAGACTTTTTGCTCTTGAAGTGTCTTAACAGGCCTCTTCCCATCAAAATCCCTTGTACGTTGACCAAATGCCACCAAACGCAAGCAGAAGAAAACTGCTAATAACACGATAATCGTTTTATAGGTTCGCATATTTACCCTCAATTATTTTTTCAGTTTGCTTCGTCACAAATCCACAACTAAGAATCTTAACTACTCCATTCGATCTCGACATGATGTCATTTAATAATACTGATCATTCTACTAATTTGCTCCTCTTCTGCTCTCAACTGCAGCAAATATGTCCCGCTGGGAAGTTGTTCGTTTTGAAAATATAGTCGATAATTCCGCGGCGCTTGCATCCCCACATGATACGTCCACACTTTCTGACCCAGCATATTGTACATTTCCAATCTAACATCCTGCATAGAATTCAATTCATATGAAACATTAAATCCAGCATTTGCAGGATTTGGCCAGGTTTGCATAGATATGGGTGATGGATTCATGGGAATGTTTTGATCATTAATATTTTCCCATTCTACAATATGTTCATAAATAGTCCAGCTTTGAAAGTAGTCTGTAGTATGATAGATCCGAATTGTCCCACCAGGAACCATTCCAAGGTACTCCGTGGCGCGTATATACAACTCTCCAGGAATTCTGCTTGAAGCAAAGGAGCAAGCCCAACTGTATCCCAATGAAAGATTTATTAGCATCTCTACTTGAGTTCCATAATTGGATACCCGCCATACTTTTTGATGGTCGAAATAAAAGATGAAAATCTCACCGGGTACAGCTCCGTTGATAATATGCGTCCAAGGGTTAACTCCCCAGGTGGTGTATAGGTCGCCAAGGAATGTAAAGCTTTCCGCATAATCTTGGCTGTAATACAAATTGCCGAAATCACCCCAGATGTATACTTCCCCGGAATCGATGCCAAGAGCAGTTGAGTAAATCCCGAATGTATCCGGGAGGCCTATACAGTTACATGGATGGTATCCGACCCCATAATTTTCACTTCTTTCCAGTCTATTTAAGGTTGGGAATTCCGCCCGCCTGTAAACTTCACCGGAAATTACTCCGGAAGCATACGCACGTATGGATTCCACGGTATCGACAATATTCCAATTGAACCCACCATCGACACTCAAATACTGTCCTGGACATAGTAGTCCACTATTAACAAACCGGTATAAGGTACTATCTTGAGCATCAGATAAGAGACTACCATAAACACTTGTGGTCCAATCAGAAGAATCCCGCAATTCGATGTGTTCTCCTCCATCCGCACTGAAATAGAATCCGGTAGTACCCGTTAGAAAGGGATGTACACCAGTAAAATAAATCTCACCAGGCTGCGTTCCGCACACGATTCCCTGGACTTCACACATTGCAATGGTCGAGAACAACGTCAACATTAGTATTGAAATGGTTAGCGATTTCATAATACCCCAATCAATTAATTTTCAAAAAGCGTATAGGCTCACCAATTTATAAACTCCTCAAAATCCGAAGATACGAATCCCACCGTTCCGCTTCAATATCACCCCGCTCCACCGCTTCCTTCACCGCACAACCCACTTCCTGGTCATGCACACAATCCCGAAACCGGCACTGCTCAGTATACTGACGAAACTCCCGAAAACACCAGCGCAATTCCGACGGCTCCACCCCCCACAACGCAAATTCACGAACCCCTGGCGAATCTGCAATGTACGTATCTTCCCCCAATGGAAAAATTTCAGTGACAGACGTAGTATGAATCCCCTTTCCGGTTGCCTGTGATACCGCTGCCACCTTCGAGCCGATTTCCGGTTCCAACTGATTTAACAAGCTGGTCTTCCCCACCCCGGAAGGACCCAACAACATCGACGTCTTCCCCTTCATCGCCTCCCATAAACCATCCACACCCTTCCCAGTCAATGCGCAGGTGAACAACGTGGGATAGCCAATCCCTTCGTAACGCTGAGTCAAAGGAGTCCGGTAGTCCGGCACTAAATCGATCTTATTCCAAATCAGTATTGAAGGGACTTCGTCGAATTCCGCCATGGCGAGGAAACGGTCGATCAGCCGGGGGTTGGGATCTGGTTCCGCCAATGGTGCCACCACCACTAACAAATCCAAATTGGCTAACAACACTTGCGGACGCGGCACCCTGCCGGCTGCCATTCTTGTCATGCTGGAACGGCGATCCACTACCTGCTCGATCACCCCGCTGTCTTGATCCACCATGGAATAAAGCACCCAATCCCCCACTGCAGGCGGCTGGTCGCTCTGGGAAACAGTTCCCCTAACAACGCTAAGAATGTCCCGACCCTGGTCGTGCACCAAATACCGGTCACCTACCCGCTTCAGAATACGACCCCTGGGTGGCGTAGATTGCGATTGTTGGGATGAAATGTCGGTTGGAAACCTCAC
>CBDVBD010000183.1:0-5678 GCA_965372135.1 uncultured bacterium
CGCCAAACGTTGAATCTATATGCCTGTGTGCGACCGGTGCGTTATTTTCGCGGGGTTCCCAGCCCGGTACGCCATCCGGAAAAGATGAATATGATCATTTTCCGTGAGAACACGGAAGACGTGTATGCCGGGATTGAATTTGAGAGTGGCTATGATGATTGCATTAAACTTCGGGATTTCTTGAAGCAGGAAATGAACGTTGGACCCAAGTTGCGGGATGATGCCGGAATCGGTATTAAGCCTATCAGTCCTACCGGGACCAAGCAGTTGGTGCGGAAAGCAATTCGCTGGGCGGTTGATAAGAAACTCCCGTCTGTGACGTTCATGCATAAGGGAAATATCATGAAATTCACGGAAGGTGCGTTTAAGGATTGGGGTTATGAATGTGCCGTCGATGAATTCCGGGATCACATTATCACGGAAGCGGAGCTTTGGGACGAGACCAGGGCGGATGATGGGGTAACACCTATCGAGAAACCGGGTGCGTTTGCTCATCTTCGAAACGGAAAGTCCGCTGGAGATCCGGGAGGTCGGATTATTGTGAAGGATCGGATCGCCGATTCCATGTTCCAGCAGATTCTAACCAGAGCTGATGAATACAGCATGGTGTGTACCCCCAATCTTAACGGGGATTACATCTCCGATGCGGCTGCTGCGCAGGTTGGTGGTTTAGGAATGGCGCCCGGCGCCAATATCGGGGATTATGTGGGATTGTTCGAAGCCACCCACGGTACTGCGCCCAAGTATGCTGATAAGGATGTTATCAACCCTACATCGGTGGTATTGTCCGGCTGTATGATGTTTGAATATCTCGGTTGGGATCAGGTGGCACAGACGATATACAGCGCCATCGAAAAGACCATTCAACAGAAAACGGTGACCTATGATTTGCATCGCTTAATGGATGACGCTACCAAGCTGCATACTTCTGAATATGCGTCCGCCATTATCGACAACATGTAGCAGATTCTTCCCGGCTTCCAATGTATTGGAAGCCCGGTGTGTTTTTGGCAGGATGTGACTCAGGCGCGGATGGTAATTATATGGTGCTGAACTGGCGAATTTTGCAGGAATCTTCCAGAAATTCAAATACCATTAGTTCGCCCATAACGTAAAAAAACCTTGACTTTAATTCCGAAAATTTGTAGTTTAGTAAATCACATCAAAATTTCATCACAGTTTCCTTACAGACCCCTTTTGAACGCTAGTATTGGGGTTAGTTTCGGGCTTTTGTAGATTGGATGCAGAGAGGAGGACCTTGCAATGCGTCGTCCCAATAACATCGTTGTTTGGTTTGTACTGAGTTTATTAGTAGTACTTACTCCAATAGTAAGCTGGGCTCAGCACGGAAAAATCAGCGGCAAGATCGTTGATAGTGATACCAACGAACCTTTGTCGTCAGTAAATGTAGTTATTACCGGACCCACCAACACCGGCGGTGCTACTGACTTAGAAGGAGTGTACACTATCCTTGCTCTGAGTCCTGGGATTTATAGGGTCAACATTTCTATGATGGGATATGAAAGCCAAATCATGGAAGATGTTGAGGTCTCCAGCGGTCTGACCACAAAGATCAATGCTAAATTGGAACAAAGTTTGATCGAGAATGTAGTTGTCATTGTCGAGTGGAAAAGACCTCCCATTATCCTCGATGAATCCGGTTCTGTGACGCGTAAGGATAGAGAAGATATCGATAAGATGGTAGTGGTAGACGTTCGGGATGTGATGAGGACTCTTCCCGGTGTGCATGTGGACCAGGAAGGGGAATTCCACTTCCGCGGGGGACGTTCCAACGAGGTTTTGCCGGTTATTGACGGTTTGGTTCAGAGGGACGCATTGGTGGGCGGAACCACCAGCGATTTGAATTTCGATGCGGTCAATATTGAACGGTTAGAGTTGTTGACCGGGGGGTTTAATGCGGAGTACGGTAATGCTCAATCCGCGATTATTAATGTGACCACTCGGGAAGGGGAGGTGAACAGGTACACGGGTAGTGTGGAGTGGAGTACTGATCGTTTAATTGATGAGACTTCCTTTGATACCGATATCGGTCGTTGGACGATAGGTGGTCCAGTACCCTATTCCGAGAGTGTTTTTGGTAATAAGCTTACTTTTTTCTGGTCCGGCAGCGGCAACATGACGAATACCTACACTCCCTACGACATTGATCGGGATCCCAACGACTACCTTGGGTTGGGATTTAATATTACCGAACGCCAGAGCAACGATTTTCAGACTCGGCTTAAATTAGCATACCGTTTGGATGATAAGCGAAAGTTTACGTTGTCCATGGGTCGTCGTTATCGCATGTGGGATATTTTTCCTAATGGCGAAGCGTCGATTTCCGGTAATTACGGTTGGCAGTACTATTCTGTGCCGGAAAATCGACCGTATGTGATAAATGAACGCAGTGACTGGAGTTTGACTTATACCCATCAGGTGTCAGCGAAGACATTCTACGAAATTCGGTTGGGGAATTTCAAGACCGAAACCAAGATTACTCCTCGCGGGCGTCTTCCCAATGAGTTCACGTTGCGCGACAGTATCGAGGATCAGAGTGTTATTTACTTCGGGTTCTTTGATGGCGATGGAAACACATTTTCTGATGGTTTTTGGGACAATAATTTAAATGGGCGGTACGATGGTGGTGGTGAAGGATACGAAGATCTTAACTTCAACGGGCAATGGGATCGTGGTGAGGATTGGATTGACTTGAATAATAACGGAATTTATGACTTTGCTGAGCCATGGAGTGATCGTACCGATCCTACTACCGGTATAAATAATCCTGGTGTGTGGGATCCCTGGGATCCATTCACTGATCTCAATCACAATGGTGTTTGGGATGATGCGGAACCGCAGCTTCCCGAACAAGATTGGAACGGTAACGGGAGATGGGACGGCGAGCGCTTCCAGGATGCCAACAACAATGGTGTATATGATGGTTGGGGTGAAGGGTATGATGATTTCAACCTCAACGGCAGGATTGACCAACAACATATGTTCCGGGATGCTGAAGATACACCGGAACCCTATATTGATGGAGATTTTATGTGGGATACCGGAGAGCCCTTTACAGATCTACCGGATCCCATCACCGGTGAATACAACGGCGTTAGGGAGGAAGGTGAACCATGGGTTGACCTGCCAACGTCCTACGGGAATCCCTTTGTGGTACCAACCTTAAACAATGTGTATGATGGTCCAAATTTTCGTTTTGATGAGTATGAACTTTTCACATACCGGGTTATAGACCAACCAAGGATCGATCCTGTACCGGATGGTCCTTATTATCATAATCCGGAACTTGGAATGGATCCACGGCAACCAGTATTATATGCGTGGGACCCGCTACAAAACGGAGCAGATTGGATGCTTTTGGGCTATGACTCTGAAGGTTATCCTATGTATTTCCATTGGTTTGAAGGTAAATCCACCTGGTGGAACAAGACACTTCACGATCAGGATTATCCTGTATTTAATTACCCGAACTTTCAATGGGACGCTGGTCAGGAGGCGTTCATCGATTATAACAACAACGGGGTGTGCGATTACCGCAAGCAGGATCATTTCCTGAATCCCGGTCAGTGGGATGATGGTGCGGTCTATCAGGAGAGGTCAACTGATGAATACACCTTTAAGGTGGATTTAACCAGCCAGTTGAACCAGTACCACGAGTTCCAGGCAGGGATGGAGATGAAATACCGTGAATTGATGATGCAGTATTTGGAACATCCGGATCTGTTGTACAACAACCCAGATATTCCGTTGCCTCCGGGTAGCCCATATCCAGATCGGGGAGATATCCGCGATTTCTATATCCAACGTCCCTGGGAAGGATCGATTTATGTACAGGATAAGATGGAGTTCGAGGGATTGATTGTCAACGCCGGGCTTCGCTGGGATTTTGTGTTCCATGATCCGTGGCTGATAGAAAGCTCTCAGGAGCAGGTGGCACGGAACCAACCGGGAGCATTGCTTGCGAACCGTGGTACCTACAAATTAAGTCCGCGTCTTGGTATTTCCCACCCGATTACCGAGACAGCTAAGTTGTATTTCAACTATGGTCATTTTTACCAGGCGCCGAGTTTTCAATACTTCTACCGTTCAGCGACGGCGAGTATCACCTCGGCATCGACGGTGGGTAATCCGAATTTGGAATATGAGAAAACGGTGCAATACGAGTTGGGTGTAAATACGCAGGTTACTGGCTCCTGGGTGGTTGATATTGCAGGGTATTACCGCGATATCTACAATTTGGTTTCCACGGTGCCGGAACGATATGGTCCGGTCACGATTGACCGGTATTATAACCTGGATTACGGACGGGTTCGGGGTGTGGAGATTACGTTGGAGAAGAGCTATTCGCACTACTGGTCGGTGAGTTTGAACTATGATTTTTCGTATGCATTCGGGAAAGCCTCGTCGGAGACTGCAGGGATAGTGGCTCGGTTGAGCAACGTGCCGGTGGATACGGACGAACGTCCGTTGAATTGGGACGAGACTCACAAGATCACCGGGTGGGTTACGCTGCAAGCGCCGCAGAATGACCATCCTCGCTGGTTTGGGCTGTATTGGCCCAGTGACTGGCTGTTGACGGTGCAGTGGGAATACGGTTCCGGACAACCGTATAAGCCATCCACATATACTACTGGAATCTCTTCCAACTTGATTCCGGATAATTCCGCGAGGAAGCCGTGGACGGAAACGACCGATTTGCGTTTTGAGAAATATTTTCGTTGGGATAAGCTCAGGTTGACCTTGGGCGTGGATGTCAATAACTTGTTTAACAAGCGGAACATACGTACCGTTTATGAGGAAACCGGATTGGCGTATGATAGTACGCATCCTGATAATCCTGAGGATGAGGACATCGATCCGAGGGATTTTAAGACCAAGAACTGGAGTTTTGGGACATTGTACGATCATAATCCTCGGTTTTATTCCCCACCGCGGAACATTATTTTCCGCCTGGGGTTGTCGTTTTAGTAGAATATTCCGTCACATGAGGGCATGTGACGGCACGCGAATTCAAAGATAGATTTTGAATCCGGAGGATTCCGGAACGGTGAAACAGGGAGTTTGTATGAAAACGGTAATCAGCGTAATCCTTCCTTTAGCCCTTATCTTTGCCTTATTCATCGGATGTGATGAGGACGATAGTGGTGGTGGACCTGGTAATGGAGTCAGTTACACTGAAATATCAGGTGATCAAACTGGTACATTGGATTTAGCAAGAAGTCCTTATTTGGTGGTTGGCGACTTGTCAGTACCTCAAGGACAAACGCTGACCATCGAACCCGGCGTGGTGCTGGAATTTAACGGTTTGTACTGGCTGAAAGTAGATGGTCAACTAACTGCGGTGGGGAATACCAGCAATGCCATTGTGTTTACCTCACATAGTTCCAATCCTACTTATGGTGATTGGAGGAACATCATTTTCACCAATCCCGATGATCAGAGTCACCTGTCCTACTGTGTGGTGGAGTATGGAGCGCTTTATGATACCACCGAACTCTACTACACCTATCGCGGCGCAATCGCTTGTATCAATTCCAGCCCAATTATAGACCACACAGTGATTTACCGAGCGGGATATAATGGGATTTATATGGCGGATGGTTCTGCTCCGATCATCCGGAATAATATCATCACGGAAAATGATGATAACGGTATTT
>CBDVBD010000184.1:0-5647 GCA_965372135.1 uncultured bacterium
ATCCTTTCGTGTTAATTCTCTAAAATTATTTACAATAGTTTTTATTTGCTTGGTATCGTATCGATTAAGAAGTTGATACTTATCAACTTCTCTACGAGCAGAATTCAACCAAGCAAGTATTGCCAAGAGATTCTGATCTCTCTTTGCAGTACGTAACGCACCCTTTAGTTTTAGCTGAATACATGATTCATCTAAGCTTTCCAATTGCAGCAATTTCAAAACAGATATCATCAAGTCATAAGCACTTTTTCCCGCTTTAACCATTTCACGATCTAACATTTGATCAATTGGTAATAGATTGTAAAGTATGGATCTAATTTCAATTTCCATCAGATGAGGCTTCTCTGCGTCAAGATCCTTTTGGTAGGCCATCTCCAAACCCATCCAAAAATTAGCATCAGGTCCCAACGCTGTGCCTAGAATTTCTGCTAATCTCAGAGAGATCCGGGTTTTATTAGTAAGCAGTTTATGCACATAGGCTTCACTCTTTCCGATCACCTCAGCAAAACTTGTTTGCGTCCATTCCCTTTCATCTAACGCCTGTTTTATAAAGATTGATGGTGGTAGCGCAATAGCTATATTGTCGCTCGCAACTTCAATCGGAATAGACTTCTTTTTTAACTCCGAAATTTTTCTTAATTTTTCCATGCTTATCTCCTAGTTTTCCACCAGCGCTTCGTACGTTTATAATGTTTGTTATCGATAAAAAGGAGGGTAAGAATTACTAAGTTTTCCTCTTTCGATTTCAGTTTAGCCTTATATTTACTATCAAATTGAATCGCTTCTACGTAGGTTAATTCATCAACGGTCATAATTAATCGATCTTTATTTCCTTTACTCGGTAAACGACTTGAATATAATCCTATCATATCTCCTTTTAGCTTTTCAAACCTATTACGACCTAAACTCAACAAACCATTGACTTCACGCATTTGCGCAAATTGCCGAATGGTTTCCACGAAACGTCTTTCTTGAGAAGTATTAGGAATTCTCTTTCCTTGAATTAAATCTTCCCAATCAGAAAGTTCATCTCCAATCACTATTTCTATAGCCATATAGTACCCCTACTAATAATATAATGCATTTCTAGCAAAAAGGCAAGTAGAATCTTTACAATTTGTAAATATTTTGTTTCTCGAAATACACATGTATCGACTATGCTCATCATCCTTAATAATTATTATTTCAGATATAATATATAAAAATGGATTAATGAAACCTACGAATTTATTAGTAGGGTGTCAAAAGAGGATTAGATTTTTAGGAGTGTGTGGATAAAAAATTATGCCCATACCAGAAAAGCGGTATGGGCACGACAAGTCGGCCCCTACGCGTCGGATTCTTCGAACCCGACCTACCTCGAACGCTCCAGCAATTCCTGGCTCATGGGTTTTAGGGGGACGGTGGAGAAGATCATTTCCACCGGTAAATCGAAATATTCGCTGATGCGGAAGGCTAAATCCAGGCTGGGATTGTATTCCTCCCGTTCCAAATAACCCACCGTTTGGAAATTGACGCCGATGATTTCGGCGAGCTGTTTGCGGGAGATATCTCGCTCCTGACGCAGCACCGCAATCCGGTTGTAGATTTTTCGTCCTTTCATTTCACCTCCCCCGGAACCTCAGTTTCGGTCCATGCCAAGATCGATCCGGGCAAGGTATGTGCCAAATATATCAAACTGGCTACCAACGGCACGGTGATAACCAGATTTAATCCCGGAACCAATCGATAGAGCACGGCATGCACCAGCATAATCACCAGACAGATCACGGTAAACCAGCCGTAGGATTGACTGAGTGCGTTGTGAGTGATCTGTAACTGCCGTTCGTCCAAGGTGTCGGTTTTGGCATGGACCAGTTTCCACAATCCGGTTTTGGTATGGGCGCGGATGAAGCTGATGACCACCACGATAAGCGATGAAATTCCCACCACGTCCACCCAGTGGGTCATATCCGAGCGCTGAGACACGAAGTAGAAACATACATTCATGATGAGCAGGCATAGGTAATTCACCATTACCCAGGTTCGTCTTTTGGCTCTTGCTTTTTCAGGATTCATGATTGTTACCTTGTTTTAATTTACTTACATATCGTACATGATTTCTTACTGTCTGTTGTAAATATACGTATATTGTTGTAAAAAGTCAAGTGTTTTTTGTAATTTTTTCAGTGGGGTTATTAACGGTGTTTTGTGTCAGGTGAGGAATCGAAATTCGTTGAATCGAAATTCGTTGACACCTAACACCACGAAAATGATTTGGGATTGAAGTCGAGTGGGGCAATTTTGGAGTGCGCCCTTGAGGGCGCATGCGGTATCCCGGATCGTAGTCCGGGATGCTACCGCACTCCAAAGTCAGGATCGCAGGGATCCTGACCTACTCAAATGAGATGCTTCCCGCCAGTGGGCGGACTTTCAGCACTGCGTTCAGGATGACAATAAGGTGTACGTTTAGCCTTTTTGCAAGGGGCGGTTGAGGCGTTGCTCGATGCGCTCGACTTTACCGGTGAGGCGTCCGGCGGGGGCGTCGCGGTAGTCCATTTTGGCGATCAAAGTGATCCGTTTGCAATCCTGTTTCATCTGATCGAAGCACTCTTTGATCAAACTGAAGATTTCATCCCAGTCGCCTTCCAGGATAGTGCCCATTGGGGTCAAGCGGTAGGGGATGCCGGATTTGTCGATTTTGTCCAACACCGGCGCCACGTATTTGGATACCGATTCGCCTTTGTCAGTGGGGTATAGGGAAAATTCAAGCAGGATCATTATAGTCTCCATTTTAGATGTCAGGATCGCAGGGATCCTGACCTACTCTGAAGCAAGCTTCAGTCCATTAAAGCGCAAGCAAGCTTGCGCACTCCAAAGTAACCCCCCTCTGATTCCCCCCTTTAGTAGAAGAAGGGTTGTTTTAGGCGATGCCGTGGATGCGTTTATATTCCAACCAGTTTTTCTTCAGTTCCAGGAAAGATTCGAAGTCGGGACGCAGCAGGAAGGGGTTGGTTTGGCGTTCATGTCCGATGGTGGATTGGGGCGCCACGCCATAGTCGTGACCGGGGAAGACGCGAATGTGATCGGGGAGTTTCATGACGACGTTTTGGAGGCTGTCGTATTCTTCCCGGGCATCCTGACCATAACCGGTACCGCCCACTTTGCCCACAAATAGGGTATCACCGGTGATCAGGGCATCTTCCACCAGGATGCAAATGCTGTCGCGGGTGTGTCCGGGTGTATAGAGGATTTTTAATTTTATGTTGCCGACCGGTAAGGTGTCGCCGTGGTTAACTTTGAATTCGGCGGCACTGGGGGCGAATTCGTGTAATACGGTTTTCGCCATAGTTTTAGTGGCTAATTCGTGCATGCCACCAGTGTGGTCGCCGTGATCGTGGGTGGCGATCACCCAGCACACAGTGGCGTCATTCTGATCGACGCGTTTCAGGAATTCCTGCGGATTTCCGGAGGGATCGATGATAGCAGCTTGGGCGTCGGATTCGTCAAATACCCAATAACCGAAATTGCGATCCCCTCCGGTGCTGATTTGCTCTAAGATCATGATTCCTCCATGTATGCAGCGAGCGTCTATTTGAGAAGGAACCGTCTCCCCAGTTCGAAAGCGGCAACCAGGCGGATGGCTTGGCGTTGGCTCAATTTGGATCCTTCTTGCAAGGCACGAGGATTCTTTTCCTGTGCTAAGGCTACAGAATCATGCTTTTTTAACATTTTCCGGCAGGTTTTCCGGAGTGGTTTGGTGGGTTCATCTTCCTCGACTACGACTGCCAACAAGTCCGCATCAGTCAAGGATTCGGGACCGTCACTCCAGATCACCTCCCAGGAATCGCTTAGGTCTTCATCCAACGGTATTTCCGTTGGTTCTTCGGGAGGCTCCGCAAGGGATTCGATTTCGACTTCCGGTTCGGTGATTTTTGTTTCTTCGACAGTCAAAACCGGCATTTGGGGACCGCGCTTCATTCCGGAATAGATTTTTACAGATAGGTCCACGTGAGCTTTGCCGGCGATGGCTTCGGAAATTCCGTCAATCAGTTCTTGAGTATCCGGTCGGACATCGGTTCGCTTCAAAGTAGGCAATAACTTTTCGAGGAAAATTTCCCGTGCCATGGACTTGGGAAGCCAATTACCGGCATTTTCAGCCAGGACGGAAAGATTGGCGTGAGTTTGCAGTTTGTGAATCTCGTATTCCTTGAGAATGGTCTTGATATTATCCGGAGATAGCAATTCCTTAGCAATATCATTTGGCAACTGTTCTATCAGGTCTTTCCAATGTTTGGCTGCTTTGACAGTCCAGCCGGCTGACTTGGGAAAGGAGGGGAACGGTTCGACAAGTAGTATGTGTCCGTTTGGCTTAAGAACACGAAGGCATTCGGCAAGCCATTCCGACCAATTTAACCTTGGGAACAGAAAATTTAAAGTAAAGACTCCGTCGAAAAATCCCGGATCCCACATCAGCGGAGGTTGTTCGATTTCGGCGGTTTTGGCATTGACTACAGTTAATAGTTCGGCGGCTGCACCAGGAGCTCGAATGGGATCAATCACCACGATTACATCATCAAATCGTTCTGCGATAAGTTGTGTGTAATCAAGCGAATAATCACCCAAGATCAGTGCCCGTTGTCCGGAAATCGATGACCACAAGTTTTCCACGGTAATGGCTCCTTGATATAATTGTTGTCGGGCTGCATTCCAGCAGTTGCGGAACAATCCGCCCAAGATAGGCAGACAGATAGGGAATCGAAACTCGTTAACACCTGACAGCATATGGTGTATCGGCTGCGGAGAGTCAACAGCACCAATGTTTTAGTGTACTTTTGCGCCGGAATTGAACTGTTTGTCCAAGACTACTAAGGCGAGATCATCCCCATCAACGGCGGCAAGCAACATCCCACTGGATTCGATACCCCGGATTTTGATGGGGGCTAAGTTGCTAACCACCACGATTTGCCGCCCTACTAAGTCTTCGGGAGCATACAGGTGGGCGATTCCAGCCACCATGGTGCGGGATTCATCACCGATTTTGACTTCCAGTTTGACCAATTTGTCGGTGTTTGGGACTCGCTCCGCAGTGACAATGTCCGCCACTCGGAGGTCCAATTTTTGGAATTCTTCAAAGGTAATCATTGGTATTTCTTCCTTCGGTTTTGTTATTTCCGGTTCCGGTTCGGGGAGTTCGACAGTATCCAGATCGATTCTGGGGAATAGGTGTGCACCGGGGTTTAAGGGTGTGCCCGGCGTCAACAGTCCCCATTTTGTGTGTTGGGACCAATCGGGAGACCCTTCTATCTGCCAATTTAATTGTTCAATAAGGGTGGTCATCTTGGTCGGCATAATTGGGTGCAGGTACACTGCCACGATTCGCAGGGATTCCAGGGAATTGTACAACACAGCACCAGCGGCAGCTTTATCTGTTTTCCATAATTTGAAGGGTGCAGTTTCTTCGATATAGCGATTGATTCGCCGTACCAGTTGCATTACTTCCCATATTGCTTGATGCAATTTGATATTTTCAATATTTTTCAGCACAGAATCATGCAGTTTTTCCACTTGTTCCCGCAGGGGGTTATCAATATCCCCAGATGCTGACTCCGGTACTTTGGAATCATAGGTTTTCTGTACCATATTAACCAAGCGGCTCAACAGGTTG
>CBDVBD010000185.1:0-5589 GCA_965372135.1 uncultured bacterium
CCTTCAGGAAAATTTCTCTTTAGGTCAATCGCAATGGTACCCTCGTATCCTATACTTGCCCAGCGTACAGTATCCTCTGTCAGTATTCGCCATTGTTCCTCACAATTTGGTGAAACAACCCAAACATGTCTATCTGGACCGGTCTTCACAATGTAAAAATCAGGTGGTCCTGTGCCATATGTATATGTGTTTCCTGCAATAATGTACGCACCATCATGTGTCTCAAGGGCAGAATATGCATTTTCACTCGAATTACCACCATAAAATCTGGTCCATAATGTATCGCAATTACTATTAGTTTTGATTAGCCAGAAATCATTATTAAAAGGACCTACAAGACGACCAGTGCCCGCCATTAAAAACCCTCCATCACGTAATTGCCTAATGGAATTGATTCTCCATATGTTCGAATATGCTCGGGTGAACAGAGTGTCTCCTGTAGAATTAATTCTTACGAGATAACTTTCCCAAACACCTGTTCTATGAAAACTTCCGGCGATGATATAATCCCCATCACTGGTTTGTAGAACGGTGTATGCTCTATCGTTTCTATCACAACCATAGGTTCGGGTCCATAGTTCATCACCGTTACTATCAATTACGACAACATAAAAATCCTCAGTTTCTGAATTGTAGAGTCCAGAATATCCAACTACAATATATCCACCATCATTTATCAGTTGCACATCATAAGCTACATCTTTGTCCACACCTCCGTATGTCCGAGTCCAAAGTGTGTCACCAATACTATCTGTTTTTACTAGGTAAAAATCTTGCCATCCTACACTAAAAGACCATGTTTCTCCTACCAAAATGTACCCACCATCTGTTGTTTGTTTTGCAGAGTATAAAATTTCGGAATTAGTTCCTCCATAAGTCCGAGTCCAAAGCGTATCCCCCTGATTATCAGTTCGAACTAAATAGAAATCAGAATTTTTATTACCACCTATAGCATAACCGCCATCGGTAGTCTGGATTACCTTGTATGCGGAACCAACCCCATACGTTCTCGTCCATAACGTATCGCCTTCATCATCTATCTTTACAAGATAGATGTAATAATCTCCTGTTCCATAAATCTGAGAATATCCTGCGACAGCATATCCACCGTCAGTGGTCTGAACAATAGATTTTGCATGGTCTTGACCACTACCGCCTAATGTGAGCGTCCACAGCGTATCAGGATTAGGCTGGGCGATTGATAAGCCACTAAGCAAAGTGATTAGTAGAATAGTTGAGAATACGGTTTTCATGATACCCTCTTTGATAGAATTGAATTGCACCCGCCACTAATACAATTGTTCTAAGTGAAGTCGAAGGAAGGGAAGAATGCGAGTGGTGCTTTAAGATAGTAAATATAATGAAGAATGTCAAGTGGTTTTTTGTTGTTTCAAAAGTTTTGTTTTGGGAGAAAGGTTGCGGGCGCGATCAGCAGACTGTTATGGAGTGCGCAAGCCATGCTTGCGCCTTGAGGAATCCACCAGCGTGGCTGGGGGAAAGAAAGCTGGAGCATGGTCCCAGCACTCCAAAGAGCGATGATAACAGAACAATCGTTCAGATATGGCAAAAACTTACGAAATCCCTTGCAAATTACCGAGAATATGGATATATTAGAGCCTTGGTAAATATTTCGCAAGTTACTACATAACTTTTCTGGAAACAATATCGTAACTCCGGAATTTTTTCCTATTCCGGGGCGATAAATTCTTAAGCTCGGCAAATCCTTGTGGAGTGTTTTCGCAAGCGGTCTGCCGGGAGGAGGAATAGGATGACGTGGATTAGTACGTTGATTATTATCGGTGCCATCGTAGTGCTGGTGGCGCTGATTTTGTTTGCCATTTCCAAACAATACCGCAAGGTCGGTCCCAACGAGGTGCTGATTATTTCCGGTGGTCGAAAACGCATCATCACCGATCCCGACGGCACCAAACGCAAGGTTGGGTACCGGATTCACATCGGAGGCGGTACTTTCGTGATGCCCTTTTTAGAGGACGCTCAGATTCTGCCGCTGGATGTGTTGACTATCACCGTCAAGACCCCGGAAGTGCTGACTGCGCAGGGTGTGCATATCATCGCCGAGGGCTCGGGTCAAGTGAAGGTGAAAGGCGACAGCGCTTCGATCCGGCTGGCGGCGGAGAATTTCCTGGGCAAAGGCACCGAGGGGATTCGTGATGTTGCCAGTGATATTTTGGAAGGGCATGTCCGTGCCGCTTTGGGCAGCATGACAGTAGAGGAGATTTATCAAAAGCGGGATGAATTTGCTCGTAAAGTGGAAGATGCAGCAAAGAGTGATTTTGATGCCTTGGGATTGATAACTATCGCTTTCGCTTTGAAAGATATCAGCGATACACAGGGGTACTTAGAGGCGTTGGGACGACCCCGGATCGCGCAGGTGAAACGGGATGCAGCGGTGGCACAAGCTGAGACCGACAAAGACGCTACCATCAAGGGCGCCCAAGCCCGGAAGGAAGGGGAAATCGCCAAACTGCAGGCTGAAACCAAGATCGCTGAAGCCAATCAGGATTATGAATCCAAGCGAGCCGATTATCAGGCAGCCGTCAACCAGAAACGCGCCAAAGCCGACCTGTCCTACGACCTGGAACGTCACAAGATGAATCAGCTGTTGAAAAAGGAAGAATACCAAGTGAAGCTGGTGGAAAAGGAAGCTGGTATCAAGGTTGAAGAGCAGGAAATCCTGCGCCGGGAAAAGGAACTGGAATCCACGGTCAAGAAAGCTGCCGACGCTAAAGAGTATCAGATTATGAAGGAAGCTGATGCGGAGAGCTACCGTCTTGCGTTGATGGCGAAAGGCAAGACTTTGGCGAAGAAGAACGACGGGTTGGCGGAAGCGGAAGTTTTGAAAGCCAAGGGTGAAGCGGAAGCCGACGCCATGGAGAAAAAAGCTGAATCCTACCGCCAGTACAACCAAGCCGCAATTTATGAGATGTTTATCGATAAGCTGCCGGAGTTGGCGCGAGCGGTGTCCGAACCGTTGTCCAAGGTAGATAAGATTATTATGGTCGATGGAGGCAGCGGTGCCTCGGGAGCATCGAAATTGACCGGGCAAGTGGCGCAGATATTAGCGCAGCTTCCCACCGTGGTAGAGTCGCTGTCCGGGATTGACCTAAAGGATTTTCTGGGCACGCTGCACAAGAATGCCGGAACTACACCGGAAACACCCCCCGAGGTACCGAAAGAAGAAGCATAGCACCGTCATTGCGAATCCGCCGGAAGGCGGATGTGGCAATCTCATTCATGCCATAAGCGAACAACCTCGCATTGACAACCTGTGCTTTATTTGAATATACAGTGAATAATACCAAAGAGCATTATGCTTGCAGATAGAATACAGCGGATTGGGTTTTCACCTACCCTTCGGATTACCGGAAAAGCCAAGCAGATGGCGGCTGAAGGGATCGATGTGGTGGATTTGAGCGTGGGGGAGCCGGATTTCCCGACCCCGTACAACATCAAAGAAGCCGCCAAACAGGCGATTGACGACAACATCACCAAGTACACCGCCAACGCCGGAATTCCCAAGCTTAGAGAGGCGATCGCTCGGAAGATCCGGGAAGACCACGGCGTGGAGTACACTTCGGATGAGATTATCGTATCTTCCGGTGCAAAAAACTGCCTTTACAACTTGTGTGTTGCCCTGTTCAACAAGGGGGAAGAAGCCATAATTCCGGCACCGTACTGGGTGTCCTATCCGGAAATGGTCAAGTTGGCAAAAGGGGTGCCGGTAATCGTTAGTACCCACGAAGAGAACGGGTTTTTGCTAACGCCGGAACAGTTGGAAGCCAACCTGTCACCCCGCACTAAAGCGTTATTCCTCAATAACCCCTGCAATCCCACCGGCGCGGCATACGACCGGGATGAGTTGGAGGCGATCGTCCAGATTGCCCTGGACGAGGGCATCGTCATTATCGCCGACGAAATCTACGAAAAGTTGTTGTACGATGGGCTTCGCCATACCAACGTGGCGTCGTTGAGTACCAAGGCTCGCGAGCAGTCGGTGGTCATCAGCGGGGTGTCGAAATCCTATTCAATGACCGGCTGGCGGCTGGGGTATGCTTCTGGTCCCAAGGAATTGATCGCCGGAATGGACAAGGTGCAAAGCCACAACACGTCCAATGCCAATTCGGTGGCGCAGATGGCGGCATTGGAAGCGATAACGGGACCTCAGACCGAGTTGTCCTTCATGCAGGCGGAGTTCCAGAAACGCCGGAATTACATCATCCACAAGCTGAAAACCATTCCCGGTGTATCGTGCTACGAGCCTCGCGGTGCGTTCTACGTGTTCCCCAACATGTCCAACTACTACAACAAGGAATACCAGGGGATGATAATCCGGAACTCCTATGGGCTGGCGTATTACCTGTTGAAACATGCCCATGTGGCGGTGGTGCCCGGCGATGCATTCGGGACGGACAAGTTTACCCGATTCTCTTATGCCACTTCCATGGAACGGCTGGAAGAAGGCATGAACCGAGTGGTGGAAGCGATGGCGAAGCTGACCACCCCGCGTAAGGTGCGTAAGGTTGCCCTCAAGAACACCTTGACCAAGCGTCGGGCACCGGTGGAAATGGACACCGAATTGTCCATGGAAATGCGGGATGCGCTGGTGGCGGAATCGGAAGCTCATTTAACCTACGATTCGTACTTCGAGTGGAATGCCAACATCAGCGGGGTGATCCTGCAACTGCGCACTAACAGCCCTCACCTGCATGACTTCTGGGTGGAAAACTGGTATCCGGCGCAGTTGGAAGCGGAATTGGAACCTCACGGGATAATCTATGCCATCAATTGGATTCCCGGCAGGGAGGCACGGGCGTATTATAATTCCGAAACCCGCACCGCTTTCTACTTCAAGTCCGCGTACTACGAACAATTGCGCAGCATGGCGTTGGGCATGTATATGGACTTGTCGGAACGGATGTTCGACCAGCACTGCATCCGGTGTTTTTCGTTGGAATACGATGGCGACGGAGTGATTTTCTTAGCGGCGCCGGGCACCGGGAAAACCGAACATTTCCTGGGTTTATTGCAGCGGGATAACGTGCGGCTGCATGCCAACGATTTCGTTACGGTAAGGACGTCGGCACGGGAAGCGATGGCGGATGTGGTAGAGCGAAAATTCCTATTCCCCACCAATGTAGTGGAACATTTCGGGGATCTGGCGCCGTTGTTCGACCGATCCAAGTGCGAAAATGTAATCGTCAACAAGGAAGAATGCCTGAACGAACCCTGCATGCGGGAGGAGAATTGCCGATTGGATCGAGGGGTGCCTTTCTGCTATACCGCATTTAAGGGATCGCGCGCCATGCTGGATCCCTATTGGATCGGCGGACCGGACAAGCATGTGAAGCGCATCAACATTCGACGGGTGCTCTTATTCACCAAAGACCCCATCGCACCGGCATTGACCAAGGTCGATCCCGATGAAGCATTGGGCACTGTGGAACAGGGTATTGGGGGGCAGGTGAGCGGCGGGTACCGCAACACTCCGTTCTACAATTCCCATTTCCTGATTAAGACCTCGGATCGGATGGAACTGCAGCGGCGAAATTTCCGGAAATTGTTCGGGGT
>CBDVBD010000186.1:0-5575 GCA_965372135.1 uncultured bacterium
ATATAGATCACGCCCTATTAATCGACTTCCCCAAAGTGACAGAGTCTTATTTAAATCCGGGTTAACGGGTAGTTGATTTGCACATGCAATTAGCAAATCTCCGGCGCCACAACATGGATCCAATATCATAGAATCAGTAGAAATGCTATTCAACATTGATTTCAATGCAACTTGAACAAGTTGAGGACTGGTAAAAAAGGCACCATTTGACCGGATGGTATCTAAGGGAACTAATCGTCTTAATTCCTGGGCAGGCTGACCATCTATCGCGGATTTGGCATTACTTAGATTTTGCTTGTTAGAAGGATCATCAATCAGCGATATTAAGAGATCCTCAAGATAGTAGACGTAGGAATCAAACTCTTCCATAAACTATCTTTCTTACGTATATCTCATTTGAATTCAGAGATAATAATAAGATTTATCAAAAAGCCAAGATGTTACTCCTTCAATTTAATAAAAAGATTTCACCATGTCAAGGATTTTAATGAATCGATAATCTCCAAAATTGGATAGAATTAGGTGATGGCTACGCTGTCTTACCTTTACTTGAGTTAGCTGAGGTATAGATGGATTTAAACATGTTGAATTATTGATAACTACAACCCGGACTAGATTTCTTAAATTATTAATAAATTATCATCTAAATGATTGTATCACAATATCTGATCTATTTTATGATTTTGACCACTTACAGCAGGAATTACTGATGCCGAAGCCAATACGGCTTTATTGTCTATGGTCGGCCAAAGAATGAGTTGCGAATATCGTCCTGTTAAACTCACAGTGGACCCTTTATAAGTGCAGAGAATTGTGTTGGTGTGTAATGCAGGGGTGTATTGGTGCATTTGCAAACCGAGACCCATCCTAAATCTCCATGATCCATTTGATATTAACAACGCAGTAATTTTGCCGTTAACCACCCCTCGATTGAAGAGCAAATCTTTCTACCCCTAAATATTCCTTAAAAGCTGTTGACATCACTATGCCTTGGTATTATTGATTTCGTTAGGGAGACTGCGTATGTTTCTCTTGGTAGATAATTTTAGAAATAGATATATTCCATAATAGAACTCCCGGTGTGGGAGAACACCGGGAGTTCTACAAGAGCCGACAAAAGCCTGCCCTCTATCATCGGATGAAGGATGATTTAATCTTTAAATTTATTTAGTGGATGCCGAATTCAATTCCAATTCCTTCTTGGAGGCTTTGCCGTTAAGTATCATATCGACTTCCTCTTTGTCGGCATCCATAATATATTGAATACCACTAATCTCAGCCGCTTCGGGGGTTAAAGCAACCAAATCATCCCGAGAAATATATTCTAACGCAAACTTACGGCTGCCGCACATTAACTGGCGTAACCCCTGTGCCAGACGCTCGTAGTAGGTGTAGAGTCCAATGGCACCAGTCGGAATATGTTCGAATTCTTCGGTACCCAATTCATTGCGTAATTCGTTGGCGGTAACAAAAATCTCGTCAATGTTCGAGCCAAAGCGCTCAACGTAAACTGGAAGTTGATGATTCTCGATCGCTTTCCCTATGGTTTTTCCCACCATAGCAGCTGCGATCGGGGAACGAGCCATCCCTACTAATTTTACAAAAGGTGCGCCCATGGCAAGCCCTTTGTAAATCTGATCTTCGAACGTGAATCCACCGGCAACGGCTAACGCAGGAACGTGCTCGCCTTTGTCAGCTAATTGCTTGGTATAAGAATACAGCATTGAATGGAGTTCCACAGTAGGCACTCCCCATTCATTCATCATCCGCCAGGGACTCATGCCGGTTCCACCGCCGGCACCATCCACAGTGAGCAAGTCGATCCCGTACTTCGAGGAGAATTTGACCGCTCGTGCCAGGTCAGCAGGACGATAGGCACCGGTTTTCAGGAAGATGTACTTGGCACCGGCTTTTTTCAGTTCCTCGACTCGTTCGGCAAAGGATTCCTCGGTGACCATTCCTACCCGTGAATGCCGCTCGAATTCCTTGAACGCCCCACGTTCAAATGATTTGATGACATTGGGATCGGTGGGATCGGGAAGCACCACATAACCACGTTCATAGAGCAATTGCGCCTTTTTCAGGTCTCGAACTTTCACCTCGCCACCGATGTCTTTAGCGCCCTGACCCCATTTTAATTCGACAATCTCTACTCCCAATTCCTGAATGGCGTACTCCTGGGTTCCGAGCCGGGTGTCTTCAACGTTGGCTTGGACGATGATGGCTCCATAACCGTCCCGTTGGTGATCCGTGAACAGCTTTATCCGGCGTTTCAGATCGACGGTGTCTATTACTCTATCATTCTTAAATGTGGCTTGCATGTCCATTCCGACCACATTCTCACCGATGGTCAAACCGGTTCCCGCCAGTGCGGTGCCGATGGCTAATCCCTCCCAATTATTCTTGGCAATATCGGTGGATCCGATACCAGGGATCATAAAGGGAAGGCGGAATTTCAACCCGTTATCATGTCCGAATCTGACTTCCAGATTGACCTTAGGAAAGATCGCCTTGTCACTGTCCGCTTCGATACCGTGAGCACCAACCGCGGTTCCCATAATGTTAAAGTGGAAATAATCAACCGGATATACTTTTTCCGCAGCGGTGGTAATCACCCCAAACGGTTGTGGATAGATGACCTCATGTCCGCGATAGGCAGACTTGCCGATCTCGCACATACCAATACAACCATCCACACAGGTGACACACATCCCCGAAATGGGGGTGATGGAACCTTCCGTCCGGTTTTTGGTAAGAGTTGCGGCAGAGGAGTTAATTCGTGATAATGTCGAAAACATGGTTCTTGTTACTCCTTTTATTGAGAATTATCTTTGATTTCGCATGCAACACACGGATCCATATAGCACATCATATCATCGAATGGATCCTTCTCGACGCAGGGTGGAGCGAGGTTAGCACATCCACCACATATTGCTTTATCCGGCTCGGTATAGGTACACCTCAAAGTACAAACCGGGCAAACGTATATGCATCCACCACAGAGCCGGCATTCCTCTGATTTAATGTCGAAAGGGGTGCTGATCCTACGGTTTTCGCCTCGTTCCTGGAAGCCGATGGCTTTTGCCATCATCTGTTCTTCACACATCCTGACACACAATCCGCACAGGATACAATCCTCGAATTCCTGTCGGAAACGCTGTTGTTTAACCTCGAATTTAGACGCAAGGTCCTGGATGACCTTTGACTGAGGTGACGACGCTAACAGTAATTCCAAGATCATCTTTCTGGATCGCATCACCCGCGAAGATGCTGTGCGAACCTTCAGTCCCTTTTGAACCGGATAGGTGCACGAGGTCACTAATTTTATGTTGGGTTCTTCACCAATTTCAACGACACAAAGCCGACATGCTCCATAAGGTGACAATCCCTCCATGTGACACAGGGTAGGAATTGGAAATCCCAAAAATTGTGCCGCTTCAAGTAACGTCCATCCCTCTTCAACTGTTATATCAAGACCGTTAATGGTTAATGTTATCACTCGAACCATCCTATGATAAGACTTCTTCGGTTTCTTCGGTTTCCTCTATTTCTACTGCTTGTTTTGTGAATTCCAAATCACAACGCAGGCATCGCCGGGCTTCTCTTTTGGCTGCCTTTTTATCGAAAGCCATTTCCACTTCGACCAAACTCTTTTTCCGTTTCTCCAGCGGAACTTTTGGTGACTCAGTACGGCTCATATCCGCCATTTCTTCCTCAGTAAGCTCCCATGGCTCGATATATTCTTGAGGTAGTAGTGGTTCCACTGGTTGTTTTAGTTTTTCACCGCGCAGATAGCGGTCAATCATTATCGCCACTTTCTTGCCAGCGGCAATGGCGTCAACCACTGTGTTAGGACCCGTGACCACGTCACCACCGGCAAATACCCCTGTGACGCTGCATTCCAGCGTATCAGGATCGACGATAATTGCCCCCCATTTGTCAGTCTTTAGTTCTCCCGAACCTGCGGGTTCTATGAAACCAGTGTCAGGTTGTTCACTGATCGCAATGATTAAAGTATCCAATGGGATCGTGAATTCCGTGCCTTCCAACGGCACCGGTCGTCGCCTGCCGCTGGAGTCAAATTGTCCGAGTTCGTTCTTTATGCACTCGATTCCGGTAATATGTGCATTATTGGAAAGGATTTTGGTGGGAGTCACCAACGTGTGAATCTCGATTCTTTCTTCTAAAGCAGCTTCGATTTCCTCTTTAAAAGCAGGCATTTCATCTTCAGTACGGCGATAAATAATTGTAACTTTTTCAACGCCTTCCTGACGGAGGGCGGTGCGTGCCGAATCGATGGCGGAATTCCCACCGCCAATGACGCCAACTTTCCCCTTCGCCCAGCTTTCGCCGTTCAGGTTGAACGCTTTTAAAAATTCTACCCCAGGATAACACCCTTTAGTGTCTTCGTTATCCAGTCGCAACCGTATTCCCTTTTGGGCACCGATGGCGAGAAAGACCGCTTTATATCCTTGATCTAAAAGCCCGTCAACCGTGACATCCTCCCCTAATCTCTGATTACATTTTAACGTAATATTCTCGTCTAAGATCGATGCAATTTCTTTCTGGAGAGTTTCTCGAGGCAAGCGATAGGCAGGGATACAGTTCAATAACATGCCACCCGGCTCGGATTCTGCTTCAAACACGATGATTTTGTAGCCCTTTAACGACAATTTGTGAGCGGCAGTCAGTCCAGCAGGACCCGATCCAATCACTGCCACTTCCGGCATATCATCACTCCATGCCGCTTCTCTTTCAGGAGTATAAACCGATAGATCCACGTTGTCGGTGATAAAACGTTTTAGGCTACGAATGGCAACCGGATCCTCACCGGTGGTACCCAGACGGCAGTTCTGCTCGCATTGATGGTCACATACCCTGGCACACACCGACGGGAATGGATTGGTCTCCCTGATGACTTTATATGCCTCTTCATATTGATTGCTTTCGATGTAAGCCACATACCGCCAGGCTTCAGTGTCGATCGGACAGGCATTCTGGCAGGGTGCACCGACCAATTCTTTGCACACTCCAGCCCGGCAGCGCTTGTGGATAATGTGTTCGACGTATTCGTCACGGAAATATTTCAAGGTGGATAACACCGGATTAGATGCAGTCTGCCCCAATCCGCACATGGTGGTGTCCTGAACGACTAACGCCAGTTCTTCAAGTAAATCCAGTTGCTCCAGTGTACCCACACCGTTTGAGATGTCTTCCAAGGTTTCGTATAACCTCTGGGTTCCCTTACGGCAGGTGTAGCATTTCCCACAGGACTCATCCTTTAGGAATCCCATATAGTACTTGGCGATATCGACCATGCATGTGTCTTCATCCATCACAATCAATCCACCGGAGCCCATAATCGAGCCGGCTTCGGCTAGACTGTCGAAATCAACGGATAGACCAAATTTATTAGCAGGAATGCATCCCCCGGAAGGTCCCCCGGTCTGGACGGCTTTTATTCGTTTGCCGGTCGAAGAACCGCCACCGATATCATTGACGATTTCGCCAATGGAAATACCCATCGGCACTTCCACCAGCCCGGTGTTCTTCACTTTGCCCACTAAGCTGAATA
>CBDVBD010000187.1:0-5510 GCA_965372135.1 uncultured bacterium
TGTCAACCATGTCCTGAAACATCTGTAAACTATCTTATGATACTGTACATCCCCATGTGACAGCACAAGGTTACTGAGGTGCCGTAGGTGTCAACGAATCACGTTTCCTATCCCTAATCCATCCTTTTCATCCTAACTTACTTCTGTCATCTCCAATAACTCCTGTCATCCCTACTCACTTCTGTCATCCCCGCGTAGGCGGGGATCCAGCTTTGTCATTCTGAACGAAGTGAAGAATCTCATCAAGTGCTATCATATGCCACATGTAGTATCACAAATATTTAGTTTTTGTTTCGAACTTGTCCGCCCACTGGCGGGTTTTGATATTTGGATTTCGGGTTTGTTTCGAATTTCGATATTCGGATTTAGAATTTATTGAGAGTGCTCCATTGTGTCTCCATCCTGCGCTCTTTCAATAATCCCACCACAAGAAACTAAAAAATTCCCTTGACTTTATCATCGTAAAAATGTAGATTATTGAGACAATTTTATCAAAGTCAAAACACCGTGAAAAGCCTTGTTATAATAGGGCTTGGGAACATTAATCATGCGTACGAATCTGCTTGTCGGTGTGCTCCTTTTCGCTTCGGTAGCCTTCATGACACTCGCGTTATGGACGTCCTCCTGGATCATCGGACCCCGTAGAAAATCCCCCTTAAAAGACGAACCCTTCGAATGCGGAGTCTCCAGCAAAGGCTACAACCTGGAGCGCATTCCCGTCAAGTTCTACTTAGTGGCAATCCTGTTTGTGCTGTTCGACATCGAGGTGGTTTTCCTTTATCCCTGGGCAGTACAATACAAGCAGTTGGGACTGTTCGGCTTGATCGAGATGGCGGTATTCATCGCCATCCTGTTCGTCGGTCTCATCTACGCCCTCCGTCGCCGTGCCTTTGACTGGAAATAACCTGTTCCGGACACCCCCTCCGGATTCTCAAAATTCTAAGTGCCGTCAAGTGTCAACGAATCACGATTCCTCACCTGACGGAAAAATTAACACTTAACCGTACTTGAAGATAAAACTTGTTTTGTTGATCTAGGTCTATCCGATTCTCCATCGAGGAAAAAACTATGACCAACCATGATAACCCCCTGGAAGGGGTTGCAGTCACCACCAAATTAGACCAGTTTCTTGGATGGTGCCGTAAATATTCCCTGTTTATGTACCCGTTCGTCACCGCTTGCTGCGGCATGGAATACATGTCTGTCGCCTGCTCTCACTACGACCTGGATCGCTTCGGCGCCGGCTGGCCCCGCTTCACACCCCGGCAGTCCGACGGACTCCTGGTAGTGGGCACCATCAACCAGAAAATCGCCCCCATCCTGAAACGAGTGTACGAGCAAATGTGCGAACCAAAATGGGTAATGGCGTTCGGCGCCTGCGCTTCCTGCGGCGGTCCTTACGACAACTACGCCGTAGTCCAGGGCATCGACAAGATCATCCCGGTGGATATCTATGTCGCCGGCTGCCCCCCCAGACCGGAAGCGGTATTGGACGGGCTGATGAAACTCCAAGCCAAAATCCAAAACCAAAAACACGACCTCTTCTAACTAAGCATATATCATGAACATAGCCATTATCGGTACAGGCGCTGCCGGCAGAACCGCATTGAAAGAAATATTACGCCTGGACAATACCGCCGAAATCACCATCATCACTCAGGAGCCTCATTCCTTCTACCAACGCCCCTTCCTGGCGGATTTCATCGTCGCAAAATCCAGCTTAGCTGACCTGCACACACCCTCAGGTGAGGTCGAATCCAACCCGCAAATTACCCTAATGACTGAAAAACACGTCACGGAAATCATCCCGGAAGACAACACCATAAAATTCGCCGACCACACCGCTCACCAATACAACTTCCTGCTGATCGCGTCCGGTGCTGCACCGGAATTAGGTGGCTTGGAACCATTCAAAACCAAACTGACCACACTGCGATCCTTAGCGGATGCCCAGCACTTACAGCAGAGATTTTCCCAAAACCGCCCCCAAGTGCTGCTGTTCGGCGGCGGATACCAATCGGTGGAACTGTGCCGTGTCCTGCATACCCTCTCCGTGCCCTTTACGTTTCTCAGCACCGATGACATCTTCTGGCACCAGGAAATCTACGGACTGAATGCCGATGACATCACCGCGCTCCTCGCCAGCCGAGGCATCGAGGTGCACATCAACGAAACCATCCGCGATATCGTGGACGGCGACAAATCAACCTACAGCGTATTCACCGAAAAAGGGCGCTGCATCGAATGCGACATGATTATTTCCGCCCAGGGCGACCGTCCCAATGTGGATTTCCTGCACGGCAGCAGCCTGAAGCTGAACCAGGGACTCCTGGTCAACGAAGAACTCCGCACCAACATCGCCAATATCTATGCCGCCGGAGACTGTGCGCAGGTCTTTGACATGAACCGCGACATCGATCGCATCAACTTCGGGTGGAAAAGCGCCGCCAAACAGGGCGTCATCGCCGGACAAAACATCGCCGGTGCGGACAAAGTCTTCATCCCCATTGAAACTGATTTCTATATCGATTTACTTGGCAAAAATTACCTGGAACGCTGGTAATGGAAAACAACCTGACCATCAACAAACTCCGCGAATCCTTCCCCGACGAAATCCTGGACACCCACGACCAACACGGTGACGTCACTGCCATTGTCAAACCGGATTACATCCTGGAGATCGCCCGGTTTCTGAAAGAGGACCCGGAGTTGCAATACAATTTCCTCACGGACTTGACCGCGGTGGATTACTTGGGAAGCGAACCCCGCTTCGAAATGGTGTACCATTTCTATTCGATACCCAAAAACCACAAAATCCGCATCAAATCCCCCTTACCGGAGGAAAAACCGGAAATCGAAAGCCTGACTCCGCTGTGGAAAACTGCCAACTGGCTGGAACGGGAAGCCGCCGAATTCTTCGGGATCACCTTCCTCAACCACCCCAACCCACAGCACTTGATATTGTACGATGAATTCGAGGGCTATCCCCTGCGCAAGGATTATCCCCTGAAAAAACGTCAACCCATTATAAAATATAGACCTGACGCTCCAACTGCGGAATAATCATCACCAACGAAAGGGTTAGTCTGTTGGAAACGACCCACATCGAAGAAGAACGCAAAACCATCGACACCCCCAGCGAAATCCAACCGGAAGAGATGATCCTCAACATGGGACCGTCCCATCCCTCCATGCACGGCATCATCCAGATCGTGTTGAAGCTGCAGGGCGAAAAAATCATCGATTCCGAAGTTATCATGGGGTTCCTGCACCGCGGATTTTCCAAAAGCTGCGAAAACAGCACCTGGAACCAGGCGGTGATATATACCGACCGCCTGAACTACGTATCCCCCATCATCAACAACGTGGGATACTGCTTAGCGGTGGAAAAGCTGCTGGATATTGAGGTGCCTTCCCGTGGTCAGTACATCCGTACCATTGCGTCGGAAATCAGTCGGGTGACAGACCACGTAACCTGTATCGGTCCCTTCGCCATGGAAATGGGCGCCATGACCGTCTTCCTGTACCTGATGCAAGCCCGGGAATGGCTCTACGAACTGATCGAAGACCTCTGCGGCGCCCGGGTCACCACCAACTTTTCCCGTATCGGCGGCATCTGTTTTGACCTGATCGACGGCTTCGAAGATAAGGCCCGGCGCGCCTTCAAGGAAGTCCGGAGAATCGTACATGAAGTCGACCTATTGCTCACAAAGAACCGAATATTCATCGACCGCTCCAAGCAACTCGGCATCATGAAAGCCGAAGACGCCATCAGTTGGGGCTTCACCGGACCCTGCCTGCGCGCCGCCGGAGTGGATTACGACGTCCGGAAATACCAGCCCTACCTGGTGTACGACCAGGTGGACTTCATGATTCCGGTCGGCACCAACGCCGACAACTACGACCGCTACTTATGCCGGATGGAGGAAATCGAGCAGTCGTTGCGCATCTGCGAACAGTGCTTGGACAACCTGCCGGACGGTCCGGTAAACGTGGAAAACCGTCAGATCACATTACCTGACAAAGAAAACGTATACACCACCATTGAAGACTTGATGAACCACTTCAAGCTGATAATGCCGGGGCACGGCATAAAAGTCCCCAAGGGTGAAGCCTACTTCGCCGTGGAAGCCGGCAACGGCGAATTAGGATATTACATCATCTCCGATGGCGGCGATAAACCTTATCGGGTGCGATGCCGACCGCCCTGCTTCCATTTCGTGGCATCCATGCCCGAAATGATTAAAGGTCAGTTGATAGCAGACGTGATCCCCACTTTCGGATCCATCAACATGATCGGCGGTGAATTAGACAGATAACCAATTGTGCAGTCAGGTGCCCTCACCTGACTGCGTCATTCGTTCCCGCCAGGTTTCAAGCGTAGCGTAACCTAGCGGATAGGAATAACACCACAATTCATTGTGGTGATCAGAGCACATAAAACACGATCTTCCAACCGCTTCAGCGGTTTACCAAAATAGATCGTCAATCGACATACCCCAGGAGAACCTGCGTTTATGCAATTTTCCCAGGAAGCCACTCAAAAAATAAATGACCTGCTGACCCACTACCCCGATGACCGTCGGGAAGCGGCATTAATCCCCGTGCTCCACATGGCGCAAAAAGAATTCAAAGCCCTGACTCCCGACGTAGAGGAAGTGGTTGCGGAGGCGGTAGGCGTACCCATCGTCCGGGTTCGGGAATGCGTCACCTTCTACGAAATGCTTTACCAGGTGCCCGTCGGCAAATACCACCTCCAGGTGTGCTGGAACATCGCTTGTTCCCTGCTCGGTGCAGAGCATCTAATAGATTACTTGAGCAAACGGTTGGGAATCCTACCCGGCGAAGTCACCGCCGACGGAAAATTTTCCCTACGTGGAATGGAATGTTTGGGAGCCTGTTCCGAAGCACCGGTAATGCTGCTGAACGAGGAACTGTACCAGGGATTAAGCGAAGAAAAACTGGATCGGATGCTGAAGGAATTGGGTGTAAAGGACGAAACCTACACCGTGGAAAACCCGACATCGGAATCCAACACTACGGAGGCGTCATGACCGAAGACCTGGTCAAAATCAGCAGCCGAAATTTTGACATCCCCGGAGCTCATCAATTATCGACAGCATTAGAACGCGGTGCCTACCAGGGACTGAAAAAAGCGCTGACAATGGATTCCGATGCCATCGTCACCGAAGTGCGGGAAAGCAAATTACGCGGTCACGGTGGTGCCGGATTCCCCGCCGGAGTGAAATGGGGCTTCGTGCCCAAAGACACCGACAAACCCAAATACCTGTGCGTCAACGCCGACGAAAGCGAACCGGGAACCTGCAAAGACCGCTTGATCCTGGAAAAAGACCCCCACTTGCTGCTGGAAGGCATCGCCATCACCTGTTTCGCCATCGGCATCCACACCGCCTACGTGTACATCCGCGGCGAATATCATTACCCCACCCGTATCTTCAACGACGCTATCCAGGAAGCCAAAGACGCTGGATACTTGGGGAAAAACATCT
>CBDVBD010000188.1:0-5462 GCA_965372135.1 uncultured bacterium
TATCCATAAAATGCAGCATGTCACCGTCCTGGTACAGGTACTGCATCTCCTTTTCCTCCAAACGCACCGTTTCCACTTTTTCCCCGGCACGAAATGTATTGTCCACCACCTTGCCGGACACTACATTCTTCAATTTTGTACGGACAAATGCACCCCCTTTGCCCGGTTTCACATGTTGAAACTCCACAATCGACCACGGCTCATTCTTAAACATAATCACCAAACCGTTGCGGAAATCCCCAGTGGACGCCATATTACCTCCTTATTTTATTTCGATGTTCCGTACCACGGGCATCCTGCCCGTGGCTATATGGAGTGCGCAAGCTTGCTTCCTGTATTCAAGTACCTGCATGGATTTAAGTTTGTCATTGCGAGGAATCCGCTGAACAGCGGATGACGAAGCAATCTCGTTTTCGTTTCTTTCTTGCTACTTGTAACTTGTCACTTGCTCACTTAAGAAGTACCACCTTCCTCACCTGCCGATAATCCGGCGCTTCCATCCTCACAAAATAAATCCCACTGGGCAAATCCCTCGCATCCCAAATCATCTGATGCCGACCAGCGGGCTTAATACCATTCAGCAACTCCACGGTCTTTTGCCCCAACACATTATAGATATCCACCCTCACAATCCCTTGCACCGGCACATCGTAGGAAATGGTAGTGACGGGGTTGAAAGGATTCGGGTAATTCTGGAATAGTGCATATTTGTCCGGTACTGATTGAGGATGCTTCTGAGGTGAAACAGAGGTGTACAGTTCATTGCGATACCAGGCGATCTTGTCGTCTTGATCAGACGCCGAGAGAACATCGTTGTCACCATCTCCGTCCAGATCGGCGCTGAAGACCGATAATGCTCCGTACGCACTGGTGGTGATGATCTGCTGTGGACCAAAGCTGCCCAATCCATCCGAGTTTTCATACCAGGCGATCTTGTTGTCTAAAACAGACGCCGAGAGAACATCGTTGTCACCATCCAAGTCCAGATCAGCGCTGAAGACGAACGTGGCACCGCCCGCACTGGTGGTGATGACCTGTTGAGGACCAAAGCTGCCCAATCCATCCGTGTTTTCATACCAGGCGATCTTGTTGTCATGATAAGATGCCGAAAGAACATCGTTGTCACCATCACCGTCAAGGTCGACGCTGAAGACGGACTGGGCGCCGTTCGCACTGGTAGTGATGACCTGCTGAGGACCAAAGCTGCCCAATCCATCCGTGTTTTCATACCAGGCGATTTTGTTGTCACCATTAGATGCCGAAAGAACATCGTTGTCCCCATCCCCGTCCAGATCGGCGCTGAAGACGGACCTGGCATATTCCGCACTGCCGGTTATGACCTGCTGAGGACCAAAGCTGCCCAATCCATCCGCGTTTTCATACCAGGCGATCTTGTCGTCATAATAAGATGCAGAGAGAACATCGTTGTCACCATCACCATCCAAATCGATGCTGAAGACGGAGGTTGCCCAATCCGCTTGATTAGTAATCAATATCTCATCACTGAAGGTCGTTTGTGCTGAACTGACAGACACAATCAGCAACATCGAGACTAATACCCACAGGTATCGACCGGTGCATCTGCTGTTTTTGATGATTGATAACATTATCCCTCCCACGGAATTATTGCTGGATTACATCGCAGTCTCTTCTTTTTCATCATCATGCAGTCCCACACTGTCGTCCCACACTTGATGCGGGATCCAGTTCATATCTCCCCCCCGGTTCCCGGGGGGGACAAAGGGGGGGTAAATTCCCTGTGCTGCAGGGTGTCAGCGAATTGCGATTCCTCACCCGGCAGCATTACCTTCTACTCTTTCAACAATCCCAACAACTCTTCTTCATTAATCGTCCTCACCCCCAACTCCTGCGCCTTGGTAAACTTCGAGCCCGGATTTTCCCCCACCACCACATAATCGGTCTTCTTGCTCACCGATCCACTGACCTTCCCCCCATGTTCCAAAATCTTCTCCTTGACCTGATCCCTGGATAATGACACCAACGTCCCGGTCACCACAAACGTCTTACCCGCCAAATGCTGTGGCGCCGCTTCGGTTTCCCTATCCCGGACATTAACGCCCGCCGCCTTCAATCTGGCGATTAACTCTTGATTATCCTTATGGGCGAAATAATCCACTATACTCTGCGCAATCCGGGGACCCACCTCATCGATCGCTTCCAACTCTTCCTGCGTTGCTTTTGACAATGCCTCTATTGACCCAAACCGCTTCGCCAAAATCCTCGCCGCCCCGATTCCTACATATCGTATCCCAATCGCAAAAATCAGCCGAAACAACGGTTGTTCCTTGCTTTGCTGGATTCCTTTGACCAGGTTTTCCGCACTTGTCTCAGCCTGCCGTTCCAGCTCAGCAACCCCCGCGACTTCCAAGTCATACAGGTCTGCAGCATTTCTGATCAACCCGGCATCCAGCAACTGCTTGACCACCTGGGTGCCCAACCCCTCGATATCCATCGCACCCCGGGACGCATAATGTTCGATCCGGCGCTGCACCTGCACCGGACATTCGTAATTAGGGCACCGGCTCTGCACCTCCCCTTCATCCTTCACCAATGTTGTGTTGCACACAGGACAACTGTTCGTCATCACAAAGACTTTAGCATCTTTTGGACGCTCTTCCAGCACCACTTGCGACACCTTGGGAATCACATCCCCCCCCTTTTCGATGATCACCGTGTCACCCACCCGCACGTCCAACCTTGCGATCTCGTCTTCGTTGTGCAGCGTGGCGCGTTTGATAGTCGAACCCGCCAAAAACACCGGCTCCAATTCCGCCACCGGCGTAATCACGCCGGTGCGCCCCACCTGCAATGTGATACCGTGCAGTTTCGTCCTGGCTTGTTCCGCAGCAAATTTGTATGCCGTCGCCCACCGGGGACTGCGAGCCGTAGCCCCTAACTGCCGCCGCTGCCCCAAATCATCCACCTTAATCACCACCCCATCCACCTGATAGGGAAGAGCATCGCGCATATTTTCCCAATTGCGGCATACTTCGATCGCATCCGCAATGGAATCAACCCGTTCCCGCTGTGGGTTCACCGGCAGCCCTAACGTTTCCAACAACTGCAGCCCGTTCCAATGGCTGCGGTGTTCCGGGTGGTTCCAGATGTCTGGATAGTGCACGTCATAACAGAAAATTTTCAACGGTCGTGCCGCCACCACCTTGGGATCCAACTGTTTCAAAGAGCCTGCCGTGGCGTTTCGCGGATTGGCGAATTCCGGTTCTTCCGCCTCCCGGCGTTCCCGGTTCAACCGCTGGAATTCCTCCACCGGCAAATACACTTCCCCCCGAATATCCAACGTCGGTAAAGTCTCCCCCGGCGGTTGCAAATGGAGCGGAATCTGCCGGATTGTCTTCAAATTCGAAGTAATATCATCGCCGGTTTCCCCGTTCCCCCGGGTCGCCCCTAACACCAACACCCCATTCTCGTAATGCAGCCGTACCGCCACCCCATCGTACTTCAACTCCATTACATACCGTACCGGCTGCCCTTCTGTCCCGTCGCGCACCCGGCGGTCGAATTCCCGCAATTCGTCTGGAGAATACGTATTTGACAAAGAGAGCATCAGTTCTGGATGCCGAACCTGCGAAAATCCCTCTAACGGCTCGCCGCCCACCCGCTGCGTCGGAGAGTCCACCGTCACCCATTCCGGATGGTGCGCTTCCAGCTCCTGAAGCTCGCGGAGCAGGTTATCATACTCCTGGTCGGAAATCGTGGGCTGGTTCAACACATAATACCGGTAATCGTGCTGGTTGATTTCCTCCCGGAGGGTGTCGATTCGTTTCCGTTTGTCCAAAAGCCTTAAATATTAAAATTGGGCAAAAATTAACGATTTTAGCCCAATTTAACACAATTTTGGCTGATTTCCAACTGTTTTTTTGTGTTTTTGTGATTTCGCTTTTGGCGGGAGTTCTTACGTTTTGCTATATACCGGAATGTCCACAAACCCGTTGGGCAAGAGATAACCTTTCCAATCCGCAGGCAGTAATTGTTCTGCCATTTCCCATGCCTTAAGTATCGACGCCGCCGGAACCATCCCCAATTCCCGGACCAGTTCATCCGGCATTTCGCTGACGCAGATTACTCTGGCGCGGTCTAATTTGTTCCGGTGTGCCAATGCCGTCTGACCGTGCAGGGTATATCGGTGAGCCAATTCCTTCGACAGGTCTTTCGCGGTGGGATATTTCATCCAGTCTAAAAACGTCTCCGAACCCACACCATCGGGACACTCCGCCGCCAGAATCATCACCCCGGAATCACTCAAAACATACGAGGCGTGCTGCAGCGCCTTGTGACTCTGGATGAAATTGATGTCACGAGGACGCCCTCCCGGTGAAATAATCATCACCGGACGCTTCTCGTCCAATGGAATCTCCCGAATCCGCCGAACCTCGTCACACACCGCCTCATGTGATGCATCCAAATCGCCACCGAAAGCTGTCCCGATCCGCCCCTGATCGTCCAACACCATCCCGACGTGGAACACCGGCGGCGCCAATTTAACCGCTTCCCGAATATCTTCCGCCAACGGATTCCCAACAATTTGTCCGTCCCGACAATCGGGATGAAACGTCCCATCCGGGGTAATCGCCCGCCGGTGGTTGGCAAACACCGTCGCCTCTCCCGCCACCCCCGGCACAATCAGCTTGTGTCCGCCGCCCATGCCGGCGAAATAATGATGTGTCACCGCCCCGCAGGCAATCACCAAATCCGCATCAGCCACCACCCGGTTCAGGAACACCTCCGTACCTGCCGGTGTAACCCCCGCTTTGACTAAGCCTGCCTCATCACGGCAGTTATGATCCACCACCCGCCAAGCATTCCACACCTCATCCCCGACCAGACTTCGTTGCTCTTCCTTACTTTGTTTGGAATGCGTCCCCACTGCAAAAATAATAGTAATATCTTTTTTCGTTAATCCCTTGGCGGTTAATCGATCCAATATCCACGGCAAAAACCGGTCGCTGCCGCACACCCGGGTCCGGTCCGGCACAATCACCGCCACTTTCATCCCGGCATGACACCGGTCCACTAACGGCTTCCCCGCCACCGGCTGATCCAATGCCTTCGCAACCACATCGATTTCGGCTTCTTGCGAAACGAACGGCGCACTTTGCACCACATCGAACCGGTCCAGCGGCAGCCCCTCTATCGAGAGACTACCAGTTCCGTATAACAATTCTTCCATAGTTACGTCAGATCTATGGAGTGCGCAAGCTTGCTTGCGCAAGCGGTGGCTTGCCACCGCACTCCAAAACTAGTTCCTGTACTGTCAGCTTCCATTGCCTGACGGAATTCAATGTTTTGAATTTTGAGATTTGGATTTTGATATTGTTTCGGATTTGGTGCTTCGAATTTGGAATTTATTTGTTATTTGTTGCTTGTAATTTGGAATTTTCAAAATCAACCACCCGATATAATACGAAGAAAATCCCCCACAG
>CBDVBD010000189.1:0-5432 GCA_965372135.1 uncultured bacterium
CAATCCGGCTCTGAGTCCAACTGAGGTGCTGGAGCCGATGGCCGGTAAGATCGCCGAGTACATCGGTGTGACAGCGTTTAAGGATCACGTAAACGCCGTATGGACCGATTCCCGCAATGGCAACCAGGACGTATTCGCAGCCGCTCTGGACACCACAATAACCGATATCCCCATTACGCGGGAACATCCGCCCCTACCGACCACGATCACTTTGGATGCCTATCCCAATCCCTTCAACCCAACCACCTCGCTGCAATTTTCGATAGACCATCGGTCTGAAGTGACAATAACAATCTACAATATCCAGGGACAGCGTGTTGCTACCTTGTGGAATGGTATCGCGTCTGCCGGCACCCATCATATTACATTCAACGGCGCTGACCTTCCCAGCGGCATCTATATCGCCCATCTAACTGCTTGCAACAAATCCACATCTCAAAAAATGGTACTAATGAAATAGATAATCAATGAGTTTGTCGATCCGGCGGCTGCCAGGTTCCCCCCTTTTTTGGAGGGAACAAAATGGAGCAATACGCTGACACCTGATTTTAGTAGGGTGTCTTATGATACCCAATCCCAGAGTAGGTGGGGGATTGGGTGGTTTACTTTCACACTAAACGATATAACACCCCCCTATTTTACTGATAAAAAAATATTTTAAAAAATGTGACGTGGAGCATTGATTATTTGAGCTCTATTTATTATATTATGGCTGATGTCTAAATTTTCAATTGATGAATTGTCTTCATATCAATATTTCTACCGTTGAGACGAAAATAAATAATAAATACTACGCACATTGGGAGCTTTGAGCAAGCCCTGACTATGATGTCATGACCATCCATTACCATGAACCTACAGTACGCAGGGGAAAAAAGGAGGATGAAACCATGCGCTCGTTTCGTATCACTTTGTTTGTAGCGGTGTTGCTTGTCACTTGGATTATTTCAATTCCCGCCAATGCCGAATCACAATCCCCCACAAATCCCACCTGGATAGCGGGACCGAACAATGACCCGGAAAAACCATCAACCTACCTGATCCGATCGGATGCTGATCTACCCATCAGGCGTGTAATCACCGATGAGATACGGGCTATTGCAGATCAAATCACGGAGATGAAGACTCAAGGACTCTACAACCAATCCCTGTGGGATCAATATTTTGACGCACTTTATCCCGATCGGACACATGCCCCATCTGGCTTAGACCAGGGTGGTGATGATTGTTCCACTGCCTCAATAATCAATACTTTGCCGTTCTCAGCTTCCGGTACCACGGCTGCCTACAATGACGATTACGATTATAGCGGTGGTTTCTTTTGCCCCTGGCCATCGAATTCCCCGGACGTAGTCTATCAATACACACCGGTTACCAATGAGTTTGTCAACATCTCCCTCTGCAATTCCTATTATGACTCCAAACTTATTGTGTATCAAGACGGGTGCGATAGCGTAAACACTTATGCTTGTGACGATGATGGCTGTGGCGTTCTGCAAGGATACACCTCCCAAATCAATGAGCTCGACCTGATCACTGGACACACTTACTATATCGTAGTAGATGGTTATGGCGGCGATGCAGGGGACTATACCATTGAAATTGACTATGCTCTACCGCGACCGGTTAATGACAACTGCGCCGATGCGATTCTAATTCCCTGCGATACCACTAACGTGTATGTAGACTTAACCAACGCCACTACCGAATGCGTCTTTCATGAAGGTCCCGAAGTCTGGTACAAATTCTCCCTCGACCCCGCTATTTCCCAGTACTGGAATGTGAGCGTGAGCTATTGCGATACCGATCCGAATATTATTGGTGTTGGTGCAAACCTCCAGAGTGACTGTGAATGTGGCAATCCCCTTGGTTATAGTGGCATCAGCGGTACAGTCTGCTTATCCCCACCTGGATTCCCCGAGTGGATATATTTCGACGGCGTCCCTGCTGGTGACTGGTATCTGCCGGTATATACCGACTTATCCACTTATGTAGTCTTCGACTTGGATTGTCAACCTGCCGACTGTCCCGAAATCGATTGTGTCGGTATCCCTGAACTCCCCAACGATGGAGGATGTTGGGAACCGCCCTATGAATCCCAAATCATCGATTGCGGCACAACCATCTGTGGTACACTCAATGCCGATCCGCTCGTCAGGAACTGGGACACCGATTATTTCCAGACAACGGTATTAGAACCCACCATATTCACCTGGCATGTCGAGCACGACTCACCCTTGGATGTGTGGATTTCTGTCCTGGATATGGCTTGCAATGAACTATATTTCGCGGACAACGGCTTCTGCCAGGAGACCATCGTAACCGCACCCTTGCCCCCAGGGACATATTATTTCTACGTGGCGCACCATTTGCCTACCGGCGTACCAGTCCCGGTGGATTACGCTGCCACATTAACTTGTGTGCCCGGTGATCTTATTCCCTGCCCCAATCCGGAGATCGAACCCAATGGTGGATTGCCGGTCGTCCAATCAATCACTCTGGGCGACACCATGTGCGGGCTTATCACATCCCAACATGATATTGACATGGTTAATCTGTTGATGCCCCAAGAAACCGCTGTCCAAATCACCTTAAACGGCTATGGGTCTCTGCATCCTTGTGTAATGATCCTGTCCGAAGCTGGTGAAATAATTGCTTTTGCTGGCGACACTGCCAACGTCGCTAATGAATTCACCACCGACTTTAAATTGGGCCAAGGCGCTTATGTCCTTAGCATTTGCGGTGTAAGCGGAACCAGTGGGCAATACGAACTATGGGTAGACGCCATCGTATCACCCACCGTGGCACCACCCGATCCGGTTGTTACTATACAAAAAGTGGGTGATATAGTGGAGCTGCAATGGTATGGCAGCTACTTTGCAGATGAAATTATACAAATTGAGCGTTCGGAATTCCCGGAAGGTCCATTTAATGTCATCATGCAGATTTCAGGTGATGCCACCAATTGGTACGATACGAATCCTCCGACTTTTGGTGCATTTTACCAGGTCACCGCCATCGGAGAGCGCGACCCCGATCCCTTCCTCGGTTCTACCATCACATTATCTGAACTGGAAGGTGCTGGTCCTGATGTTGAGATGTTGGATCTTGTGATCCAGGAAATCGAATGGGCGGTGGATGATTCCAATCGCATCGCCATGTCGTACGTTTTAGCGCAGGGAGTACCCCCTGATGATGATACCTGGATCTCGTCTGACCTCCGCAACTTGTACGGTAATGGGCTGACACCCATTCGCAGCTTCAACGACCACATATTGACAGTGGGCGATCAGGAAATTCTGCTGGACCACATCGCATTCGCTCAGGATGATAGCGGTGAATGCCGCATCATCGATGGCTTTGGTACCGATCCCAAAAGCGATACCACCTATCACTTTAGTGAATTCACCAAAATCTTACCCTGCAACTCGGACGTTGCCTGTGCCGATTGGGGATTCGGTGGCTTCCCTTGGCCCTTTGGATTTGCCTGCCCGGAAAATAAATGTTGCCGTTTAAAAGTCGTTGCTATCTGCGATGGTCCTGCCTGGGCACGGTTCCCATGTCCTCCACCCCAGCGCGCTTGCGAGTTACGTCCCGCAGCTTTCGGACCCACTTGGATGGTATGGTGTATTTGCCCTAATCAGCCGGCACCACCCCCACGGTCAGGACCTTGTTTCTTCAAAATATGGGTTAAGTGTAAATACTATCCTTGCTTCCCGCAACCGCCATGTTGGTGCGTGGGTGCCCCTCCATGTCCCTGGCCCAACCGATGGGTTCAAGTCTCCAATACCGGCGGTATGCGCGCCCAATGTAAACGATGGTGTGCAGGACCTGGTTTTTAAAATACCTAATTTCCAATTAAATCTAAATAAGAGAGGAGCATATCAGTGCTCCTCTCTTATTTCCTCATGGAAAATCTTTCCCCATCTACCCCTTATTTCCTACTTCTATAACCTTTCCTGCGCACCTGCAAACCTCATAAATACAAGCGGTTCCTCAATCATCACTTCCGGCTTGATATTTGCACTTCACTGCGATAGACGTAGCGAACCGATGCCATCGATTGGGAGACAAAGTTGACAAATATCAATCCCAAAAATATAGAACCTTCAGCCGTGAAATTAGATATTGACCCGGGCGAATTTGCCTGGGATAGTACGGTGTATGTCAAAAAACCTACCTGTCCGCAGATCACAGTCATCATCCCCACCCATAACCGGAAAGAAACTCTGGAAAAAGCGCTGAATTCCTACCGTTACCAGACGGCAAGTCCTCATGAATTTGATATTATCGTGGTGGATGATGGTTCCGAGGACGGCACTTTCGATGCGGTGAAAAGTTGGATTCCCGAATACCCATTTAAAGTGACCCTGCTTACGCAGTCGTCCGGTGGACCGGCTAAAGCACGTAATCGAGCCATTCCCGAAGCCCGGGCTGATCTGGTGTTGATCACCGGTGATGATATCATTCCCCATCACAAGTTGATCCAAGCTCATCTGGACGCCCATCAAAAATATAACGGCAGCAATGTCACTGTTCTGGGATACGTGGACTGGCATTCAGAACTGGAAATTACCGACTTCATGAAATATATCACCGAAATCGACGGTCACCAATTCGCCTATCACCACATCGACAACCCCATGGATGTGGACTACGGCTATTTCTATACCTCTAACATTTCCTTGAAAAAATCCTTTCTGGTGCAAGGCGACATGTTTTCCGAAACCTTCCGGTATGCCGCTTGCGAAGATGTGGAATTGGGTTATCGCTTGAAACAGCGCGGCATGCAGATGATTTTCTATCCGCAAGCCATCGGATACCATTTACACCCCATGGATTTGGATTCCTTCAGCCAGCGGCAGTTCAAAGTAGGGCAGATGCTAACTATTTTGCTTAACATGCATCCGGGTATATTGGATGTTCCTTCGCCTCCGCCACCGGAAGTTATTTCAGATAAAATCTCCGCTTCTGCCAGTACGTTAGAAGAGCTGGAATCTCAGGTGGCTAAATATCAAAACATCTCCGATCAGGATCGGGAACAAATCCGACAAATTCGATATCAAATGTATCGGGACATAATATATGGGTACCAGGCGTTAGGCATGTGTGAGGAACAACAAATACAAGGTATGAAAATGGCTCACGATTAACTCTGAGTTCCCAGCGTAAGTTCCGATACTAAAAGCCCCGCTTATTGCGGGGCTTTAATTTTCCTGTCTTACATTTTTCCAATACATAAATATCATTTATTGTTCCCGCCAGGTTTCAAATCCGGTTGCTAAAGGACTTGTCCAGCTACTGACGGATAACATGGCAGCTAACGTGTGCAATGACTCGCTGCTATTCACACCTTCACACTTTTATCTGAGTTGTGACAGCACCCGAATTCATTCGGGTGTTACACATGCTACCCAATCCCAAGGGTGGGC
>CBDVBD010000190.1:0-5383 GCA_965372135.1 uncultured bacterium
GATTCTTAATAACAGATTCTATTGGCTGTTTTTTAATTCTACGCAATCCTTCCGAACACAAACAAAAAAATTGCTTGCCGACTCTTTTGTCATTATCATCAAATCCGGGCCAATTTATAGATGAAAGAACAAGCAAAAGTAATGACCGGCAACGAATCGTGCGCATTCGGTGCAATTGCCGCTGGATGCCGGTTTTTTGCCGGATATCCCATAACCCCATCGTCGGAAATCGCCGAGGTGTTGTCCGCGGAGCTGCCGAGGGTGGGAGGGAAATTTATACAAATGGAAGATGAAATCGCCGCCATGGGTGCGATTATCGGCGCCAGTTTGGTGGGTGTGAAAGCCTTGACCGCGACGTCCGGACCAGGGTTTTCCTTGAAGCAGGAAAACATCGGTTACGCCAGTATTGCGGAAATCCCCTGTGTGATTGTTAACGTGATGCGCGGGGGTCCCAGTACCGGACTTCCTACACTGCCGTCACAGGCCGATGTGATGCAGGCTAAGTGGGGGACGCACGGCGATCATCCGATTATTGCACTAGTGCCGCAAAGCGTTCGGGAGACTTTCGATTTAACGGTGCGGGCGTTTAATCTGGCGGAAATCTACCGGACGCCGGTGATAATCCTCTTGGATGAGATCTTGGCGCATGTAAATGAGAAGGTCTATATCCCCGACCAGTCCGAATTGAAGATTGTTAACCGGACATTGGCGGCGACCCGACCGGAACGGTATCTGCCCTACGAACATGTGGAGTCGGATATTCCGCCGTTTATCAGTTTCGGGGAGGGGTATCGGTTTCATGTGACGGGATTGTGCCATGATCAGACGGGGTTTCCCACCAACTACAGTGTGGAAATCGATCGGCAGTTACGCAGGCTGAACCGGAAAATCGACCGGTATAAGGATCACATCATCGAAGTGGAAGAATTCATGATAGATGATGCTGAAGTCGGGGTGTTCGCGTATGGATCGGTGGCAAGGTCGGCAAAGCGAGCAGTGATTTTGGCACGGGAAAAGGGTATCAAAGCCGGGTTGCTGCGTCCATTAGTGCTGTGGCCATTTCCGGAGAAGCATGTAGATGCGCTGGGGAAACAGGTCAAAAAACTGGTGGTGGCGGAAATGAATCTTGGGCAGATGCTTCATGAAGTGGAATGGGCAACCCGCCGCCGGGATGTAATACATGTTAATCGGATCGACGGGGAACCGATTCATCCCAATCAGATTTTGGAAAAGTTACTATAGGGAATACAATGTCAGAATACACAACACAGTACGACCAGTATCTTCGGCTGGATAAGTACCCCCTCATCTGGTGTGCCGGATGTGGGGATGGGATTGTACTGAAGTCCATAATCCGGGTGATCGATAAGCTGGCGATCCCCAAAGACGATATCGTGATGGTGTCGGGAATTGGGTGCTCGTCACGGACGCCGGGGTATATGGATTTCAACACGCTGCACACCACTCATGGCAGAGCGATTGCCTTTGCCACCGGAGTGAAGCTGGCAAAACCGAATTTGAAGGTAATCGTGATTACCGGCGACGGTGATGCCACTGCTATCGGTGGGAATCACTACATCCACGGGGCACGGCGGAATATCGACATCACGGTGCTCTTATACAACAATTTTATCTACGGAATGACCGGAGGGCAATGTTCGCCGACCACACCGGTGAATCGGTTTGCCAGTACCGCGCCGTTCGGGAATATTGAGCGCAACTTCAACATTTCAGGACTGGCGCAGGCGGCTGGAGCCAGCTTTGTGGCTCGGGGAACCGTGACCCAGATTAGGATGTTGGACAAGTACATCCAGATGGCAATCGAGAAGAAGGGGTTCTCGGTGGTGGAAATAATGTCGCCCTGCCCCACAGCCTATGGCAGACGTAATAAGATGGGCACCGGATTACGGCTAATGGAGGATTTGATAGAGCATTCGGTCAGTCTGAAAAAAGCAGAGAAGATGACCGAAGAGGAACTGGAAGGAAAAATCATTACCGGAATCCTGGTCGACAGGGATATTCCGGAATACACGGAAGAATACCAAAAGTTGATCGACAGGGTTCAGGAAACATAAAAACAAGAGGGAGCGTTCATGAGTTTCCGTTATGAAGTTCGGTTAAGCGGTGAGGGCGGACAAGGACTGGTGTTAGCCGGTAAGGTGTTGACCGAGGCTGCGGCTATTTACGAGGACATGAATGCCACCCAGTCACAGTCCTATGGTCCCGAGGCACGAGGTGGTGCCAGTCGTTCCGAAGTGATTATTTCCGATGAAGATATCGATTATCCGAAGGCGGTCAATATCGATTTGATGTTGGCGTTGACTCAGGAATCCGTCAATCGGTATTGGCACGATCTAAAGGAAAACGGCATCCTGTTGGTGGATTCCGAGTCGGTACAAGAAATCCCGGAAGGGAATTTCCAGGTATATCAAGTGCCGATCATCAGCTTAGCCCGGGACAAAGTGGGAAAAGCGGTGGTGGCGAATATTGTAGCGTTGGGGATCATCACCGAATTGATTGAGCATGTGTCTGCTGAGTCGGTGGAACAAGCGATCCTTACCCGAGTGCCTAAAGGTACCGAAGAATTGAACTTAAAAGCGTTTCGTCTTGGACTAACCACGGGACGGAATTTAAAGGAATCCGGTAAAGCATAAATGCTGACCGATCCCTACACTCGACTGGAACGGCAGGTATCCGAGCTGGGTAACCACCTTCGGAAATACCTGTATTTTATTTCCAACACTAAGGATGTACTGGTAGAGCGGTTGGAAAAGAAGGGGGTATTCGACCAGGTGCACCTTTGGAAACCAGCGATGGATTTGGCGCCGGAGATGGAGATTGTCCGATGGGTGGCGAAGGATCGGAAAGAGGAATTGGATTTTATGGGGGCATGCTATGCGCTGCAGTTTTTACATTTCAACCTGCAGTCGCTCAGTGTGTTGAATTTGGAGTTGACATCCGGCGTGCCCAAGCTGGATGCATACAAGAACTACATGCTTGGTCAGGGGGAGAAGTTCCAGCGCTTGACTGGTGTTTATATGAAAAAGCTGCTGGAACGTTTTATTCCACGGAAGCAGCAACCGAAGTTTGTGATCTGCGGCTGCGGGACCCGAGCTGATCATGACGATATCGATGTGGGGATTATCGATGACGGGTCCGATGCCCGAAAGGAATTCAACCATGCCGTCGGTCAGCTTACCCGGGAAATGTTGAAACGTGCCTGCCCTTTACACCTTTACCTCTCCGAACATGTAGGTGATGAAAGTTATTCCGCCTCCATCCCTGAATATGAGCAACTTTTAAAAACCGGAATCCACGATTTCATTATCATCAACGAGATGCTGGGAGCCTCGCCCATCTTCGGCAATCAAAAGCTGTTCAAAGATTTCCAACGCGCTGTGACCCACCGGTATTATTATCATCGTCAAGGAAACAATCTATATCACGAAGGATTCTTGAGGGGGATACTGGGGGAAGTGCGATCGTTGATGTTGCAGCGGATGAAGCAGGATCGGATAAACCCCAAAGACGATGCCCTTCGGATGATTAAAGGTGTGATTTCGGTGGGGAAAACTGTGTTCCGGATACCGTCGGTTAATCCTTGGGAAATTTTAGATATATTAGCGAAGAAAGATCCAGATCGCAATGATATTTACCGTCGGATCACCAATGCCTTGACCTATCTGGAAACATTCAGGCACCTCTATCAGTTGTATGCCGCACAGGAAGAGGATATCTCCTTTGACATGGAGGGAACCCGGGATCATTTACAGAAGGTGGCTAAGGCGATGGGTTACCAGGATCACGGGTTTGTGGAAGCAGCGGATCACCTGTTGATTCACTATTACGAATATGTGGATTTAGCGAAGACATCGGCGGAAGAAATCCTAAAAGACGTGATTATCCAATTAAAGGACATTACCTCTTTTGCTTCGTTACTTAATAAAGAACAATATATTACCGAACCTTCTGTCGTGCCGCATAATCTAGCGTTGGAATTAATCAAAACCGGGGAATTTTTTAAAGGTACCCGATTTTGGGATGATATCCTGGAGCCGTTGAATGATGAGGATCAGGTGTTGTTGACCCGATGGGTGCGGGATCTGTGGTCTCTGGAGCCGGGAGAACGGGTGGAAACAATTGACCGGTACACCCGGTGGGGGATTCACTCACCCTATACCCATATTTCGTTACTGCTGATTCTCAGTAAATTCAAAACCCAGGATGGTGACGATATTCCAGTGTTCCAGGAGATGAATCGGACCTTCTTAGATGCATCTGAACATTCGCAGGGATGGACTGTTAAAATCACCAAGATATTCAGTTTCTACCCCAAGTTGGTGAATCAGTATCTGATGAAGCTGGACGAAAACGACCTCAGACGCTTTGAAAAGTTAATCAGCCAGGAGTTGTGGGACGAGGAACTCAACCAAGTCCGGAAGCAGTTACTGCATCTGTGCGAGCTGAATCACAGATACAGTCGGTATTTTCAGCGGTTTTACAAAAGGGTAGTGACGAAGTACCCGCAGTATATTCCAACGCTGCACGACACCGATCAACTGCAACAGATCGCCCAGGGGATAATTGGGAATATCGATAATCTGTCCACTGATTCTGAGCGGATGGAGAAGATGGGGGAATATTTTGACGTAGAGTTTTTTCGACTGGGATTACAGACGTTAAACGGGTATGCGATTCAGTCGATTAATTCTGATTTTATTGAATTTAACGATAATTATACCATCAACCTGTTTGATGTGTGCAAGCAAGAGGTGTCCAAAACGTTTGGTAGAAAAATACGAACCCGGGATTTGTTGGGGGTATTTGCCACCGGGGGACATGCCAGGCATCAGGCGTTCGATGATGATTTCGATTTAATTGTGCTTTTGGATTCGGATAATGAGGATATTATCGAATATGCCACCCGGATACTGACCCGGATGAATTGCGAGATCACCAAACGGGGCATATTGCCGCACTTTCGGTTTGCCGATCATTTTGGCAGCTTTATTACCCGGTTTAGTCAGTTGGAGGAGTGGCTGTCGTCATCCCCGCCGGAGATGTTTATTGACCAGTCACAATTGTTGGAAGCTCGGATGATAGTCGGCAGTCATGATCTGGTGGAGAAATTTGAACATAGGATTATTAAACCTTATATTTATAACAAGTTGAATCAATATATTTCGGATATGATACGGGAAATTCAATCCAGGCATCTCAATATTAAAGAGCATCATCGCATTGGGCTGAATTTCAAAGAGTGCATCGGCGGATTGCGGGATATTGGGATGTTGATGTTGATTTTGAAAGCGAAGTACCATTTGAAAACACCCATCAGTGATGAGCTTTTTGAGGAATTTCAGTGTTTGATTCCGGGACGTGC
>CBDVBD010000191.1:0-5259 GCA_965372135.1 uncultured bacterium
AAGTATAGAAAGCTGGGGAAATCTGTGGCGTGGAGCATATACACCAATATTTGATTGATGTATATTATATTGTTAATTAATGATTTATAAATGGAATTGGTTTATTTCGACCAAGTTGTGGGTATATCAACCAACACTCTCCAGGATTTCGGAGTATTTCTGTAACCGATAACGCAGGGTTTCACGGCTGATTTTCAAAAAGCGGGCAGCGCTGCTCACGTTTCCGCCGCAGCGTTTCAGGGCGTATCTGATCAGATGTTGTTCGACTTCTTCCAAGCCGATACCTTCTTCAGGGATAACCAAGTGATCTGGTTCGGACTGGTCATTCTGCGTTTGTGGTGATGTGCTTAATGCCGGTGCTGTGTCTTTAGCCAAGCTATTTAACAGGTGGAGGTCTTCCGGCTTCACCCAATCGATACTTTCGATCAGTACCGCACGTTCGATAGCATTTCGTAATTCGCGGACATTTCCGGGCCAGTGGTAGCTTAAGAGCAAACGTTCGCAATCGGGGGTTAAGCCGCGGATATTCTTTTTGTATTCCCGGTTAAAGTAGTTAATGTAATGCCGTGTAAGCTGCAGGATGTCCACTCCGCGATCCCGTAAGGGAGGTATATGTATTGAAAGTACATTCAAGCGATAATATAGGTCCTTCCGGAACATGCCTTTAGCAATCAGGTCCTCCAATTCGGCATTGGTGGCAGTGATGATTCTCAGGTTTACCGAAACATTTTGAATGCTTCCGATGCGGCGGAATTTGCGCTCCTCGATGGCTTTTAAGATTTTAACCTGCAGATTTGGTGTCATCTCGCCGATTTCGTCCAAGAAAAAGGTCCCCCCTTCCGCGATTTCCAATAAGCCCTTTTTACGGCTTTTAGCGTCGGTGAAAGCGCCTTTTTCGTAGCCAAACAATTCCGCTTCTAACAACGATTCCGGCATGGCGGAACAGTTGATTTCCACAAATGGCATGTCGCGCTGATCGCTGTGATAATGGATGGCGTGGGCAATTAATTCCTTTCCGGTCCCGCTTTCACCGGTGATTAGTATTGTGGATGCGGGGATCCGCGCTACTGCTTCCACGGTGCGGGATACTTCCCGCATGGCAGGACAATCGCCGATGATGCGACCCAACCCAAATTTCTGCTGTTTTTCGTTGGAATAGTAGGATAAATGGGATTCGCGGCGTACCGTCTCCAAGGCTTTTTCCACTAAAATCCGCAGTTTTTCGTAATTCACCGGTTTGCCCAAATAATCGAACGCACCGGCTTTCATGGACTCTACAGCCTGTTCCGGGGATGCGTTTTTGGAAATAATCAACACCGGATGGGAGGGATTGTTTTCTAGAAACCGATTCAAGATTTCGATACCTTGTTCCCCGGACAGGTTATATTCGATGATCGACAGATCGGGACGGTAGCTGGAAAATGTGTTTTCGGCGTCTGCCTCCGAATCCCCACAAATCACTTCAAAACTTAAGCCGGTCAGGAATGTTTCCAATTCTTGACGAACCGAGGACTCCGAATCGAGCAGTAATATTGTTTCAGCCATTGGGCGTACTTCACCTCATATTTTAATGATAACAGATTCTATTAGATTATCGGCTTTTTAGGGATAAATGTTTACAGGATAACAAGCGGTGATACAGAAAACCACCTCATTGTAAGGTGGTCTTCATATAGTGTTTTCTTGTCGAAAACTGTTATCTTATTGGGTATTCCCAAGTATCGAAAATTTCCCCGTCATGACGGATGGCACTGCCGGTAAGAATGGTATCGTGGAATGTCATCAGGATGAAATGGTGTACACTTTCGACAACGATCGTTTCCGGCAGTGGTTCTTTTGGTTTGTATAAATGCGCACCACCCCCGGCGGCTGTGAGGAATGGGATGCCCTGGTATTCGGCGCGTTCGTACATGTGGTTGTGACCGTTGAATACGATATCCACAGGATTGGTAATGATTATGGGTAACCAATTGTTAACTCCGAACTCCCACGGCTTGTAGTTACCCGAAGTAAATAGGGGATGGTGGAACAATACGATAGTGAAGGTGCCGGGTGGTTCTGGCTTCGATAGTATATCGGATAACCAGGGAGTCTGAAGATCGGGTATTTCTTCTTCTATTTCTTCTTTAATGTCTGAATCCAGGGCGATTAAGCGCATAGGACCCCAGGTCCATTGGTACCAACGTTCATTTCCCGGCAAGTGGAAGAAATCGTAGTAATACTGACTATGGTCTTCATGATTTCCCAGACAGGGCAGCATCACCCGTCGCGCCAACAACGGATCCGAAAATCGGCGGAATTCCTGCCAATCCGACAACGATTCACCGTGCTGTACTAGATCACCGGTATTCAACACCAGATCAGGATCGTGCTTTAATATCTGCTCGACAATCTCATAATGTACCGGGCTTTCATTCCTGGTGTCACCGTATATTGCCAGTACCAAGTCCCTGCCGGGTTCACCCGGTAATCGAGCTAAGTAGGGACCGAGTTCTAAGCGGCGGTTATCATCATCCTCGAGGTTTATGCGATAGGTAAATTGACCTTTAAGGTCATCCGGCAGAGGTAGCTCTAATCCTTGGTTTGCTTCAGCTGCTCCCCGAATAGCGGGATATCCTATTACGGATAATTCCACGGATAAGGGAACCAGGCTGTGGATTCGTACAAAGGCGTGATCGTCAATCATGCCCAACGCCGGTCCCCAGATTATTAGGGAATCGGGAAGTTCCTCGGCGGCGAGACTTGGTAAAATAATCCATGATACTGCCAGTACAAGAAGTAATCCTCTGATGATTTTCTGAAGAATCGGGGTCATTTCATTCCTTTATTTAGTTGTGGCGAAAGCTTGGATGACAAACAGGTACAACGGCGCCAGGATTTCGTAGGCACTTACGATGGTTTCTGCAATGTTGGGGGAATATGTTGTGGTCAGGTCTTTAAATCCATGTCCTAAATAGAACGATTTGCGTTCCGTGTAGTTACGGACGTTTTCCGGCAAGTCGGGTGTGACAGGTCGCTTATACAGGTTCCCCGACACTTGGAATTTAGACGTTAAATCCTGGTTATTGATTATCTGTTGAAATTGTACTGAGTGACTGCGCACTCGGTTCCTGAACTGATCCATGGTGGAGCGATTAGCTTCCCAATATCCCATGCCGTAACCCCATTCGTCCGGGGAGATATAGAAGTAGAATACCGGGTATTGAGCTTCCTTGTGTCCGGGCTCTTTAAAGCTGATCCACATGTGGTCCCGCAGAGGTGATTTGTCCTTGGAAAAGCGGGTGTCACGAAAGATACGGCTGATGGTTTTGCCGATTTGGGGGCGTACATCCAATGCGGGATTGATATGCAGTATGGTGGGCGCCAGTTGGGTAACCAATGCTCTTAAAGGATTTAGGACGTAGGTTTCGTACACCGGGCGGTTTTGTTCGAACCAGGTCTTGTTGTTATTGGATCGGATATCGTTGAGAAATGCAAACGTTTCCGGGGCAAATCCTTGAAATTCAGACATATGCAATTTTCTCCTGTTTCACACGTAGGGTTAACATACTCTATCGCGATGCAAGCGGCGGGAAATTGAAAAAAAACCTTGAATAAAAGCGGTTAGGTTAGTATATTATAAACTTTAGAAATTCAGTTTATATTTTCGGTTGATGAATCGGTGAAAAGAAGTTCGGATCAAGTATGACGGAATTCGAGGAACGATTAAGCCGAGTATTGGAACAGGCGATTTACGGGGATTTCATCTTAGGAATTATCCATAATCTGAGTACGCCGTTGTCCGGGATATTGGGTGGTGCGCAATTGTTAGAGATGCGGCTTAAGAATTGGGTAACTCTTATCCAGGATGTGGCATCCGACCAGCCGGAAGTCCAGGAAAAAATCCAGACAGACCACCAGAAAAACATCGGCAACGTGGAATTAATCATCCGAAATGCCAAGAATTTATCGGAATTGATCGCCAATATGGTTCAGACCCACAACAAGGGTGTAATCGAAGAACAAGAAGTCGTGAATTTGCCGGAATTTCTACGGCAAGTGTTCAAATTTTTAGAGAGCAACATTGTGTTCAAACACCAGGTAAAAAAGTACTACGATGTGCCTGAGAAGGTACCGCCATTACGAATAATTTACAATCATGTGGCGCAATTGGTGATCGAGTGGGTGCGCCGTTGTTTGCCTGCAATGGAAGCGCAGAAGACTTCTAATTTATATGTGACTATCGATGCTACCGATGAATTTACCGCAATGACAATATCATTGAGTGTTCCGTTTGAAGAAACGGATCCGCTTAACGATTTTCCCCGGGAACTGATTCCATTCGAACGGGGACTCAGGCTGCCATTATCCTTATATATTCAACGAGTTGAAAAGATGGGGCATCAGGTGCAGGTGACGAATAGTGACGGTAAGGCGACCCTAAAGATAACCTTTCAACATATTTGATCCATTCTCAACAACACAAGTTGACATGATCGGATTTTCCCAAAAACCATCTCGGGCAGCAATTTCGCTGCCTTTTCTATTGTTTACAATTCTATGCTACCTCACCGGATGTATCCAACACCGGTATATCACAACGATTCGACCGGATGGGTCAGTGTCGCACACCTATGAAGCTATCGGGGATAGTGCCGATCTTTACGATGATTGTATCACGCTTCCATCCGGATTTTGGTGGCGCATCGAAACCGAGGTGGATTACGATTCAATCGGGGATCCTATATACACCTATCGCGGGATTTTGAATCTGAGTTCGGTACGGAATATTCCGGTCAGCTATGCACCGGAAACCGTCCATCTTCCGGAAATTTTCCTTCGACACCCGATCGATTATTTCAGACTTGATGCCGGAATTGCAGTTGTGTTTCTGTACCGGCAGACTTTCATAAACCGCGGGAAAGAATCCAAGTACGGCAACATTCGGAATCATCTCAGCCCGGAAGGTCGAGCGTTTCTTGACAGTGCATCCTCTGACAGTCTTTCCGAGGAGGAACGATCGCTTTTAGAAACTGAGTATCTGTCTGGGATGGTCGATTGGACTCGGTCAATGATGATTCAACGATGCCTGGCGGTTCTCACTAAGGCGCTTGAAATGCATCCCGAAGTCACGTTTTCGGCGGAACAGTTATCCAACGCCATGGCTATTGCCGAGGATTACATTAGTCAGTGGTCACCATACGATGATGGGGAAAGCCTTCTTTCTGGGGAAATCGAACTCTGGGATAGCATTGGAAAACCAGCAATGAATCAGATGGT
>CBDVBD010000192.1:0-5184 GCA_965372135.1 uncultured bacterium
GAAGACGACAGGTTGTAGCCACACTAACTCGAGATTCTTCACTGCGTTCAGAATGACCCCCCTTTTATTCCCCCCTGCAAATAGCAGGGGGGATTGAAGAACGCATTTCTGCATTTGCAGGAACGCAACAGAATTGTATAGTCTCAAATGGAGAGACTACATTACCGCCCAATCGGGCATTTGTGTCAGGTCGATACCGAAGACTATGCGACCTAAGAAGTAAGTAACCAGCGTGATAACTACGACGCCCATCAGGTTCAACAGGAATCCGGCGCGTGCCATTTCCATAATCCTGAGTCTTTCGGTGCCGAACACGATGGCATTAGGAGGGGTGGCTACCGGCAGCATAAATGCGCAGGAACAGGATAGTGTTCCCGGGATCATCAGAAACAGCGGATTGATCTTGACCGCTACCGCCAGTGCTGCCAAGATTGGCAACAACATCTCCGCGGTGGCGGTGTTCGATGTTAGTTCGGTAAGGAAGGTGATAATCAGGCAAATACAAGCTACCAGAAGGATGGGGTGGAGGAAGGCGGCTCCTTGTAATTGATGCCCGAACCACAGCGATAATCCGGATTCCTTGAATCCACTTGCCAGGGCAAAGCCACCGCCGAAAAGGATCACGATATTCCAAGGCAGTTTGCCGATGGCATCCCATACCATGATACGGGATCCCGCCTGTTTTTTGGACGGAATCAGGAACAGAATAATTGCCATGGTGATTGCCACTACGCCGTCATTCAGAAATCCGGGATTGGGGAACAAGCTTGACCAGCCGGGGATGGTGAATGCGCCGATTTTGATGTTGGCTCGGGTCAGCCACAGGAGCGCCAGGATTACGAAGTCGATCAAGACGAACCGCTCTTCGTAGGAAATCGGTCCCAGTTCCCGGTATTGTGTTTTGAATATTTCCTTGTCCAGTCCGAATTCCGCTTTCTTGGGGCAGAAGAAAAACGCCAGAAATAACCATACCAGTGTTAGCATTATTACTGATATTGGGAATGCGAACACCATCCAGTTGGCGAAGGATATTTCCGGGGCGTTGGGGAAGCTGATGGCGAGGATTCGGGCGAATGACAGGTTGGGGGGGGGTTCCCACCAAGGTGGCAATTCCACCGATGGATGCGCTGTAGGCCACTCCCAAGAATACCCCGATTGAGTATTTCCGCACTGCGCTCTTCCCCAAAAGATCTTCCAGGTTCAATATGATTGCCAGTACGATTGGTACCATCATCATAGTGGTGGCGGTGTTGGATATCCACATGGACAGGAACGCGGTGGCGACCATGAATCCCAATAGGATGCTTCGAGGGTTGATGCCAAACCAGAGTAGGATTCGCAGTGCAATACGCTTGTGGAGGTTCCAGCGCTGCATCGCCAGAGCCACTAAGAATCCCCCGATGAATAGGAAGATAATGTGGTTGAAGTACACCGGCGCCACCACTTTCCCATTCATGATTCCCAGCGCTGGGAACAACACCACTGGAAGTAATGTGGTAACCGCCAATGGAATCGCTTCCGTGATCCACCACACCGCCATCAGCAGCGCCACTGCCGCAGTGCGGGTTACTTCGGGGTGTTCCGGGTCCAGGTCAAAGAAAAGCATCAGACAAATACTTAATACCGGACCACCGATTAATGCCGTGTTTGATACCATTCTACTCGATCGGGAAGTTGCTTCAGTGTTATTGTCCATTGGAATTCCATAGTTAGAACGGATGATTATTCCACGGTCAAATGCCGAATCCGGTCAAATATACACACCTCATCGCACATTGTCAACAATATCCTAAGAAAATTGGGTTTTTAAACATTTTAAACTTGAAATATTTTGGAAAAAAACGTATATTGCGTATATTTGAATTTCCAAGACTCATCACAACTTCAAGGGAGTACACATGCGGGAAATTGGAATTTGTTTTGTAATATTGTTAATCGCTGTGCTTCCAGCATGGTCACAATATGGTATTGAGGGCAGCATTAGCGGCGGGATAGGAGGATTTTACCCAAAAGTGGCGATTGCTTTTCTAAGTGGAGGAACAACTTTTAGTTTCGGTTTGACCTTTTTCAGCAATTACTCCATCAGTGATTTGGGTCCGGGTGACTATGTGGTGGCTTGTTTCCAGGATATTAACCTAAACATGTTCCCGGATCCCGGTGATCCATTTGGTTACTACGACGATCCTGAACTGATGGTAATCACGCTTCCTCCAAGCCAATCCGGAATCGACATGACGCTGTTAGTTCCACCCAACGAACGGTTTTCCGGTACAGTAGCCAACAACAGTACGCAAAGCGGCGCCACTATACTACGAGCGTTCGATAATCCGGGATTTTCCGGGGTGCCGGCTCGTATAGATATCGTTCGCGACACTACCGGCAGCGGGGAAGGACCCTACGAATTTCGGATCGAACCTGGCACGTACTACTTACAAGCTCATATGGATAGCGATGGTGGTTTGGAGCCGAATGTTGGGGAACCTTACGGTTATTATGGAGCGCCCGGTGGTCCGCAACCTATTGTGGTGACATCGTCAAGTTGGCCCACCGGAATCGATGTAACAATCGAAGAAATCCCGTTATTGGCGGTTACCGATCTTACCGTGGCACTTTCCGGAACTGACATCGTTTTACAGTGGAGTCCGATACCATTTGTAGCGGTATATAATGTATATCGGGGAACCGATGTTGGGATAACGCCAGGAGGTACGCTGATCGCCACCATCAGTGATGTCACCTGGATCGATACCAATGCAATCATTGGAACGGATAGATACTTTTATGTGGTTACTGCCACCGATAGTATCCCTGGGCGATGAAGAGGGTATGCGTAGCACAGGATCATAGGATGATCGTATTTGTATTTCTTCATATATTTAAGTTATGGGATGTTAATTGAGGGACAATTAACAAAAGAGGTTTGTTAGCATGAGGCGTGTCCTTCTTACCTTTTGTGTTGTTGTGGTTTTATGCGGTGGGGTGTTGTCGCATCCGGTAGCGTCGGGAAGTCTGATATCACCTCAGCAGTCGGATCCGTTTTTCCTGAAGGATTTGAACCGTCTCACCACGGATGACATGGACGGTTCCGACGGTTGCACCACCGCATTAATCACTGGTATCGTATCCGTGGACGGCAGACCACTGCTATGGAAGAATCGTGACGTCCATGGTTGGGATCAGGAATTCGTGTACGACGATAGCGGTACATATGCGTTTGTGGGTATGACGTACGCCGGAGTACGTGATCAAAATTGGGGTGGTGTGAATGAAGCCGGATTTGCCATCGGCAACTCCAATGCATGGAATTTGCCTGATCGAGTACCCGGTGATGATGATGATGGATTTATTATCCTTGAAGCACTGCGTACCTGTGTGACGGTAGATGATTTTCAAGACATCATGGATTCAACCAACATCACCGGTCGCACACGACCTGCGATTTACTTAGTGATGGATGCTTACGGGAGCATAGCGATGTTTGAGGCGGCAGATGATTATTACGATATTGTTGATTTAACCGATACTACAGCTATGCCGGAAGGATTCCAGGTGCGCGCCAATTTTTCATATAACGGGGGAAACCCCCATATCGGACAACATCGTCATGATAAAGCAATTGAATTAATTCAATATGCCATCGCTAATGATATCTTGTCAGAGAAGTACATTCTGCGGACGGTAGCTCGTGATTTGGAAACTCCGAGCATCGATCCTTATCCTTTGCCGTTTATGGGTAGCCAGGGGAATTACCCCACGGGGTATTTAGACATACATTATGCCATCTGCCGTGATATTACTACGTCAATGTTAGTGATTAAGGGGGTGCTTCCCGGTGAGGATCCACTGCTGTCGACGATGTGGGTAATGGTTGGAGAACCGTCACACAATGTCGCGGTGCCGTTGTGGGTGCATGCCGGGCAGGTTCCGGAAGAATTGGATGGTGATTCCACCTCGGCGATTTGCGATCGGGTGTTGGAAATTCGTACTACCACTTACGATACCAGTTTGGCGGAAGATGCGCTGGACTTGTGGTCGTTTGTGGATCCGCGGGGTGGGGGATTGTTCGAATGGCTGCATTTGCGGGAAAATAGTTTCTTTATCCGCACCGATGTTAACATGAGTCAGTGGCGTGTGTCCTTGCCCGATCCGGCAGTGATGGCGGCTTTTCAGGATAGTATAGCTGAAAAAGCGTTAGCGGCATTGGAATCCTGGGCGCCGCCGAAAACGCCCACTAATTTAGTAGGTTACATTCATGAAAACGGCATACGATTGGAATGGGATCCGGTAACAGAGGATATATTCGACCGTCCCCTTACCGTCCATGGATATCGTATCTATGCTCAGGACACGCCCTTTGAAGGCAGGGATATCGGAGATTGGTGGGGCGGCAGTACCACCAATTATTTCGATTTCGGTTGGACTTTCCCTTATCAAATAAAGTATTTTCGTGTAACTGCGATTAGACTGGACATGGGTTCGGAATAGTAATATTGGTTTTCGGATCTATAACTATTTTGAAATATCGGGTTGATGATGCCAAGTATAAGGATTTTAAAGATTTTTGTTGACAAGGGTATAAAAATTTTGTATATTGTCCGATTAATCTGATGTAAATAATGCTTTAATCCGATTATGCTTAAACCCAAGAGGCGGGTAACCCGCCAGCAGATAAAGGAAGATAAGTTAGTCACATTCGCTGCCAAGGCGTCCGACTTTTACGACAGCAATTCGCGAAACATCTTGGTCGGCGCGGGGATTTTGGTGGTTCTGGTGGTGGTGGTGGTTTTTTATTTCAACAGCCGGGCACAGGCGGAAAGAGAAGCCACTTTTGAGTTGACAATGGCAAAGATCGAAATCGGGCAGGGGAACCTCGAGGTCGCTAAGAATAAACTGATTCAGTTAATCGACACTTACGGAGGTACCCCTTCCGGTGGAGATGCATCGTTCTTTCTCGGTAATGTGCAGCTATTCCAGAAGAATTGGGAGAGGGCAGTTCAAGCATTCCAGCAATATTTGGACCGGTTTGGGAAGGACCCCATGATGACGGCGGCTATAACGGCGAACCTGGCTTCTTTCAGGACGACAATTGCCGTCTGAAAACCGCTGGCACCGAGTGAGCGGGCGGTATCTACGATTGCTTTGTCCACGCCGCTGACCGCCGAAATGGTCAGACCGAGGAGTATC
>CBDVBD010000193.1:0-5097 GCA_965372135.1 uncultured bacterium
GACCCACACTTGCATCAAATAAGAATCATCTTTGATGGATGCACCGAACACACCATAGGATTGAAACGCCATCGTAAACGAATTTTCCAGATCCTGCCGAGTTTCGAATAGCGGTTGTTCTTTCGAACATCCACCCGATAGAATAATCACCGACATCAGCAAAATAGATATCAAAACCCTAAACGCCACATAAACTCTAACCATAAATTCCTCTATGACTTTGACTGTAAGGAATTCCCGGAATTCCGAATATAACGACTCAAAAACTCAACCGAAAATGCCCCTCAAATCGGCGCTCTACACCGGGTTCCTCCAGATATAGAATTCCCGGTCCCACATCGCCGCAGTCACTCTCTATACGTACCCGTACCTCCTGAACCACTCCATCCCCATTCCAACGGATGCTCATCGATCCCGAAGGTCTAAGCACCGGCACAGCATCCATAACCACCGACACCCAGCATCCATCTTCCCGGAACGGAAACCATTGCCGCCAAACATCCCCGCCCATAAGCCCCCATCCCTGCCACCACCATCCGCCGGAAACCACCGTTGGACCGGAATACTCCCGATCCCATTCGCTGGAACTATGAAACGAAATAACTTGATCGGGTCGAAGTATCACCGAAGTCATTATGGTGCGTTCAGTTTTTTCCGAATACCGACCTTCGATCGCGACCGTACCCCAGGCAACAGGATCGATGGTCATGAATGCCATGCGGTCAGGGATAACTGAAGAACTTTCGCTGCTGCCGCGCACACCGCCGCCCACTTCATACCACGTGGTGCTATACGCCCCCGACAATGCGGCATCGATCGAATCCAATATTGAAGACGAGATGCTCGAGACCATCGTCAAGGGACCGTCCCGGAAACTGGTATAGTTTCGAACAAGGTGGGTGGATGGCACCGTACCCGCTGTCCATGCCCAACTGCCGGTGGTGGTAATCCTGTCCCAACTTCGGTTAGCTAATAAGGTATTCCTGTACTCGCCCCGGTCAAGATACTGATATCGAACCCCTAAATCAGCAATGCGCAAATTACGATGTAAATCCACCAACACCGACTGCCGACTGCTATCCTGTCCCGCAGTCACATTCGCCGACCATCGGCGGTGGTTCACCCCCCACTGTCCCCACCGCCAATCACTTAAATCCCCGGTTCCAAACTGAATTCCCGAGTGATAACAATAATTTATACTTTCCCCATTAACTGTCCCACCCCATAGATCACCACCCGGACCATCCTCATAATTAACAGCGCCCTGTATTCCTTTATCAGTTCCAACCTCAAATTCCCTGCGGGTGATCGACTGAAACGGACGCTCTTCCCGGTAGGCGATCCACCCTCGATCTTGCAGTCCGAACCTGCCTCCAAACCGACGAAAAGCCTCATCGCCCCAAAAACCTTCCCCGTCCAAGGATATATCAACATCGTGAATTTGGCGCTGGATTCTTGTCCGATGCGGGATGCGCACTTCCAACGCTTGCCGCGAGGAAGTCATGGCATCCGTCATCCCCAGCACATATCCCACCAATGCCTCCCCACCACCTGTAACACCCCAACGATCACGCATCCAAGGATCCAACGTACCGGTAACTCCATATCGAAGTTCCGATAGGATTTCCCCTTCCAATCGGGCTTGATCGTAGGGTGACATCAGCCGCAACCGAGCATGGGGATCCGGACTCCACACAACTTCTTCCAAAAACGACCCATCACCTAAAAACGGCTGCGGCACCCAAACTCCTGGCAGTCCCGACCCAAATTCCAACGCCCCATCACCGGATATCGCAATAGTTGTAATCCCGTCCCGATATTCATACGGAATAACATGTCCTTGATACCGTACAACCTCTGGATTTGACAAACCCCGAAACCGCCAGGTCACAGTATCATCGCCACACTCCACCGCACCCCACCACCTGGTTCCATCACTCCAGAAAGTTCCGGTTACGCGCGATGACGTCTCAATGCGTATTCCAACACAATCCACCCAATGCGCTCGACGAAACGATACCGCCCACAAATCACCTGCACCGCCTTCCCGCCACCACACCCGGTGGGCATCGGTCACCAATCCAGCCGCTTCGATCCTGGAGCCATCCCCAATCAATATCACATCCCGAAACGCACCACGACGTGTGACTGAAGGGAAATAACCATCACCATAATCCCCATCCATATAACCATCCAACACCCAGCCCGCCGCACCGCCGCTTCCATCCAACACTAGCGGTTGCACTTCGATATCATCACCCGGTATCAACAGCGCCATAAATCGTTCCGGATCACCCCACTCCATTTCAATCCGGTGATGGATTTCCGACTGTCCCGGCTGGTGTGAATGTAAGGAACGGGATAACATTGCATGCGACGGAGACACCGGAGACGAAAGCGGTATTAACCTAAGAGCCGCATCACCACGCACCCACCGAAACCCACCATCCGGATCGGGTTCTGCATTTCCGGAAGCATGGAATAATGACATTGCCTCAGCATCAAAATTCCCCGGCGCCAGGTCTTCCAACAGCAGATACCGGTGCCCTGGAACCAGGATTCGCCTCATGACGGGCTGACTGCCATAATACATATCAACCCGGCACCCGCCAACTATCGGACTGTCAAACCCACCGCCGATCGATGCGCCCGGATTACCCCCAAGCAGCGGGTTACGTTCCGGACCCCGATTATTAAGAAGCACCATGTTATGCGAACCGGACTCCAAATATCCCTCCCGATCGGGATCTCCCGTCCCTCCCGGTCCGTATCCGGCATCCACCAGCATCGGTTCCGCCCCGATATTAATCAATAAATTCCCAGGATCGATCTGCTCGTGCCGTCCTCCAAGTGCGCTAACCGGTTCACCAATCGCAAGCACCTGAAACGCGTCCGCCTCCCAACTACCCCGGAACACCGCCATTCCTCCATCCGGGAAAATACGGCTGGGCAGGCTTTCCGGGGCTTGTGCTCTCGGTAGAAATGACGCATTTGCTAACGCATCAACCATATTAGGATTATACCGGTAAAACTCATCCGCCCGACGTTGGTAGCTCCAATACACCACACCCGGATCCTTTGCCAACGGCATCAACAACGGTTCCCACAATATAACCTCTCGCCAACCGTCATCGGTATGAGGCGACGATCCATCGGAATTACCGGTTAGAATCAACCAGTCAAACAGCACACTCATGCGAGGATGCCTGACGAGATTTCGACGGTAGATACGTTGGATATAATGATAAAACGGCAGTAGATAGGAAGCAATGAAACGTCCGTAATGCGGACCCTCTCTATATGTACCATCCGGCACTATCTGTGCCGCTAACGCATAGCTCTGTAACGCCATGGCAGCATCCAACCAGTCCTGCGGGGTGTGTTCACTGCTGCCCTGATAATCAGCCAACACTAACGCCATCGAACCCACACCCGACGAGACCACCACCGCATGATTGTCCGGCGGAATATTGAGCATCCGACTCACCAACCGATCGCACACCTGCGCAAAACGATCGGCAGTTTTGGCAGCCAATCCCGGTGATAAATGGTTAACCGTCAAGTCATAAGCTGCCGCATAGTGCAGCAACGCCTCCCCCATCTCAATATCATCCCCCCAACCTTCCCCGGCAACACTACCCTGAAATGACACCACCGACGGCAATGACGCCAAGGATCGAAACGCACTCTCTACAGCCTCCAGATATAACCGATTACCGGTCATCGCATACGCAAAAGCCAACGCCTTCGCAGCCGCTGCCCGACGTTTTTCTTGAAGCTGTGGATTGTTAACACCTCCATACACCCATCGATCCGCTTCCCCTATCACCAATCGATAATACCCACGCCAAGGTTCAACATGCCGGAATCCCTCCACCCGCGAAACATCCAGTAAACGGGGATGGGGCAGGTCAGCTTCCAATATCAACCGAGGGTACTCCAGCCTGGCTAACGGCAGTAACTGCCCGAGATCAACGCCGCGAACATCTGCCTTTAGCGGACCAGTCGCCAAATCGCTGAGTACTCCCTTCAGCCAGGCTGAGGGCTCTCTGTCATCATGCTTACTACGAAATGGCGGCGCCGGCGAATCACCAAAAACGGGCACACTAAAAATGAATAATGCGATCACTAATAATTTCAAAGAACGGCACAGGAAAAAATACGGCGGTCGTCCCTTATCTAAGGGACTCCGACCGCCGCGGTATAAAAGTCCGATCCACACCGTTAGCTTATCACTTCAGGAGACAAATTTTGCGGACTGCTCGCTGGGAATTATCCGTTGCTACCACCCAATACATTCCGGAAGGCATCCGATTGGCTTCCCACGTCACTTCAATCGTCCCCCCAGGGGTAAATCCATCAACCAATGCCGCCACTTCCCTGCCCAGTAAATCGTAAATCTTCAAGGACAATGGTCCGGCGTGCCGATGGTGAATCACAAAACTCGCCACCGGATTGAACGGATTTGGATAAGGAGGCTCCAACACAAAGGATTCCGGTGTCAGCACATCCACATTGGGTGGCACACTAACATAGGGCGGATACGTAACCAGTGCTCGGATAAAGTAGGTCTCCATAAAGGACAGCCAAGTGGAATCGATGGGGGAATAATCCCAAGCCCTGCCGTTGTTGACCGCATCAAACCCCAAACTGGTTATAGTATCCACACACCCGTGGCTGACCACGAAATCCCCTTCCACCACCATTTGATCTGCCGAATCCAACTCAAAGGTGTTAAACCCAGCGACCGTCGAAGTATCATCCCACAACAACAACGCACTATCCGGGCTGGTGCCGGTCCAGGAAAAGATTCCCGGCTGAAAAGCACCCGGCGTCCAATGATAGAACATCAACGCCATGATCTTACATTCGCTATAAGCCGTGTCCGGGGACAGTTGTGCCGCCATCCGGTATCCTGGTAACCAGTAATATGCGTTCGATGGTTCCCCGTCATCGAAAGCCAAGGTGTCATAAGTGTTATCCACCGACATTTCAATTCCCCGATAATGTCCACCGGATACACTCGGATGCGGTGAGGAATCCAATTGTTTGACAATTGTAGCTCCACCTGGAACATCGGCACCCTGGCCGCCCTCC
>CBDVBD010000194.1:0-5023 GCA_965372135.1 uncultured bacterium
GGTGTTTCCGGAAAGGCTGCCCGGGGGGGAACCGGCAAAGGGTGGTGGTTTTAATTTTGCGGTTGTTCTGGTGGTAAAGAAACGACCAACGGTAGTTTACCTGGGGGGTGAGGTGCCGCTATTTAAGCGACCGGATTGTGATTTCCTGATTGCGCAGGATAACTACCTGCCCCCATTTGCGGTGGATGCTTTCCTGCCGGCGTCGAGTTATGCCGAATCCGGGGGAACCACAATCAATGTTGAGGGTCGGGTGCAGGAGGTGGTGCAGGTTGAATTTCCGCCAGAAGGTGCTGTGACCGGTTTTGCGCACCCGGATTGGCGGATTTTTTCCGATTTGGCGAAACAGTTGGAATCCGATAAATTACATTATCGTAATGCGAAGAATGTGCTGAAGGATATCAGAAAAACGGTGCCGGGATTTCCTACCAGGATTAATCGCAAGCCGCGGACATTGCCTGGGATCGAACATCTAAAGCCGGACAGGTCAATCAAAACGGTTTCCGGAAATGGTGGATTTCTGTTGGTGGCAGCCCCTGCCGGTTATCGTTATCGCGGGACTGATATTTCCTCCAAGGTAGGCGGTTTGGGCGAATTGGCGTTGGAGGAAGGATTCCGGATACATCCGGATGATTTCGACAAGCTAAAGTTGAAGGACGGTGGAAAAGTTAGGATTTCCTGGGAGAACGGTACCGGTAAAGGCAAAGTCACCGGGTTAGCAAAATCCGACCGGGAATGCCGGAAAGGAGTTGTGTATTATACCCGACCGGTCACCTTCGGCGGATTAGGGCATTTGAAGGAGTTCGAACCACTATACCGGTTAAGAGAGAATCCAATCCCAATAAAAATAACCGCTGTGCGTGGGAAGGGAGGCAAGCATGTATAATGTGATCGAACGCAAGATGATCGTTCCCAACCTGCACGAATTTACAGTGGAAAAGCCTGAAGTGGCGGAATCGGTGCAACCGGGTAATTTCATCATCGTCAGACCGGACGATTTGGGCGAACGAATCCCGCTGTCGGTGGCGGATTGGGACCGAGAAGCCGGCACGGTAACTACGATTTTTATGCAGGTGGGCGGGTCCACTGCGAAATTGGCGCGGTTGAAGCCGGGAGATACCATCCCAACCTATGTGGGACCGTTAGGCAAAGAAACCGAAATAGAGAAATTCGGGTCGGTGCTGTGTGTGGGCGGCTGTTACGGCATCGGGTCAATCTATCCGGTGGTTCGTGCGATGAAGGAAGCCGGGAACAAGGTTTATACGTTGATCGAAGCCCGCAGTTCGTTTTTATTGTACTGGGAAGATAAATTAGCGGCGGTATCCGACGAGCTATTCGTTATCACCCGGGACGGCACCAAGGGTATAAAGGGGCACCTAACCGCCGTTCCTGATATGATGCAGCAAGCGGGGATCACCCCGGATATGGTCATCGTCAACGGGTGTACGTTTCAGATGATGCGGATGTCGGAGATTACCAAACCATTGGGTTGGAAAACCATCGTCAATATGAACCCGATTATGATCGATGGTACCGGGATGTGCGGGGTTTGCCGGTTGACGGTGGGGGGCAAAGTTAAATTCGCCTGCGTGGATGGTCCGGATTTCGACGGGCACGAAGTTGATTGGCAGGAATTCCTGGCTCGGCGGAAGAGTTACAATCCGGAAGAAGTTGCTCCATTACGCAGAAGTGACTGTGGGTCGCACTTCTAAAGTAGCAAGTAGCAAGTTACAAGTGGCAAGTTGCCCCCCCTACTCCCCCCTGCAAGTAGCAGGGGGGGTAAAGAGAGACCCGGGGTATCAAGCTGACATTAATAGTTGGAAAGTAGCAAGTTAAGAGAAGACCCCCCTTTTTATTCCCCCCTACAATAGTAGGGGGGATAAGCCTGGATCCCCTTAAGGGGATGACAAGATAATATCCGGACTGTCAAGCGAGGTTGTCTGCCAGCCCGATTGTCACCTGAGGATTACCGTCCCATGAGGGCATATGACGGCACTTGAATAGGAATCATACATACCTGACGGACGGAGGTTAACGGAGTGGCAGAGGTTAAGAAAAAGAAAATCATCGATTACAACCGGCGGGCTATGCCCAAACAGGATGAATGGGAACGGATCAAGAATTTCGATGAAGTGGCATTGGGTTATCCGGAAAAGGTAGCGGTCGAAGAAGCGAAACGCTGCCTCGATTGTAAGAAGCCTCTGTGCAATGATGGATGTCCGGTAGGGATCGATATTCCAGGATTTGTACGGTGTATTATGGAAGGCGACATCGGTGGCAGTGTCCGAAAGATTAAGGAAACTAATGCGTTACCGGCGATTTGTGGTCGGGTATGTCCTCAAGAAGAACAGTGTGAGATAAAGTGTATTCTTGGGAAGAAGGGTGATCCGTTAGCCATCGGCAGGTTGGAGCGGTTTGTGGCGGATTGGGAAGCGCTGAAAGGCAAGATCCAAATGCCGGATATGGCGCCCAAAACCGGCAGGAAAGTGGCGATAGTAGGCGCAGGACCGGCTGGAGTAACCGTTGCCAATGATTTAGTGATTTTAGGGCATGATGTCACGATATTCGAAGCGCTGCACGAATGCGGCGGTGTGTTGATCTATGGGATTCCTGAATTCCGGCTGCCGAAAGCGATAGTACGTCGTGAGGTGGAATACGTCAGGAGTTTGGGAGTGAAAATCCATATCGATTATGTGGTGGGTAAGACGAAGACCGTGGATAAGCTGCTTGAAGAATATGATGCGATATTTGTGGGATCCGGCGCCGGATTGCCTTGGTTTATGGAGATTCCCGGCGAGAATCTCAACGGAGTGTATTCGGCCAACGAATATCTGACGCGGGTCAACTTGATGAAGGGATTCCGGTTTCCGGAATATGACACGCCAGTCAAGCGTCCATCCCATGTGGCAGTAGTCGGCGGCGGTAATGTGGCGATGGATTCGGCGCGGACGGCGGTTAGACTCGGCGCCGATGAAGTTCACTTGGTGTATCGTCGTAGTCGTAAAGAGCTGCCGGCTCGTGAGGAAGAGGTGGAAAATGCCGATGAGGAAGGGGTTATTTTCGATATTTTGACGTTACCCATTAAGCTGATCGGCGATGAGAACGGCTGGATCAAGGAAATGGAATGCCTGAAGATGGAGTTAGGGGAACCGGATGATTCCGGCAGACGCCGACCGGTGGCGATCGAAGGGTCCAATTTCCTGATGCCCACCGATGCGTTGGTGGTTGCTATCGGTAACAGCCCGAATCCGTTGGTTCCCATGACCACGCCAGGATTGAATATCGGGAAGTGGGGAAACATCGAAACCGATGAAGCCACGGCACGAACTGCAAGACATAATATCTGGGCGGGTGGGGATGTAGTGCGTGGAGCGGCGACGGTGATTAGCGCGATGGGGGATGGGAGAGTGGCTGCCAAGTCTATGCATGAATATCTTATGAGTCTTTAGCAGCTTTGCTGCTAAAGAAATTTTGAATTTTGAATTTTGAATTTTGAATGTTGGATTGAAATTTGGGACAAAGATGACACTAAGCGATATACAAGACCTGTTGAGGTGTGAACTTCTCACGCCGGAGGCTGATTTATCCATTGAAATCAAGGATGTGGTGGCTTCGGACGGGATGAGTGAAATTCTGGCATTTGCATGTTCCGAAGAACTGATGGTCACCGGCTTGACCAACATCCAATCGATTCGAACTGCGGATATCGCCGGAGTCAGTGCGGTAATCTATTGCCGGGGAAAAGTTCCTGCGGAAAATGTGATCGAATTCGCGCAACGGAAAGAAATCCCGGTGTTTGTGACCAAAATGGTGATGTTCGATATTTGCGGTCTATTGTACAACAAGGGTTTAAGAGGCGTTTCTTAGTGTCTTCGGAATTACTCAGGCAGTCGTTCGAGGTACAGGGGAAAAACTTTGATGTAGCGGGCGAAGTTTCCGGCGAGATCAAGATGATCCTGAAAGGGCTGGGGATCAACAGCGATTATATTCGCCGGTCGGTGGTGGTGGCTTTCGAAGCGGAAATGAATGTGACCATGTATGCGGACCGGGGGACAATAACCTTGATACTGACCGAAGATGATATAAAACTGGAAATTACTGATGAGGGACCGGGGATTCCCGATATTGATTTGGCGTTGCAGGAAGGGTATTCCACCGCATCGGATGAGATGCGGGAAATGGGGTTCGGCTTTGGTATGGGTCTTCCTAATATGAAGAAGAATTCCGATGAATTCCAATTAGAGTCTGAAGTGGGGAAGGGGACGACGGTATACGCTACGATACGACATAATGTGGATGGGTAAGATGCGGCATGGATTCAGATTTATCACGGAAAAATGTGAAGGGCACATGCGGTGTATGCGTATCTGTCCGACGCAGGCTATCCGTGTCAAGGGCGGCAAGGCACGTTTGATTCCAGAGCTATGTGTTGACTGCGGTGAGTGTCTTACAGCTTGTCCAACGGGCGCGATTACGGCAACCACGACATCCTTTGGCGAGCTGGATCGGTATAAGTTCAAGGTTGCGATTCCGGCGCCAGCGTTATTCGCACAGTTTTCCATGGAGGAGACTCCCTATAGAATCGCCAAGGCGTTGATTCATATAGGTTTCGATGCGGTATGGGACTATTCAGTGGATACGGAACTTATCAGCCGAGCTATCGTCGAATTTGTGAAGAATTGGAAGGGTCCGTTCCCGTTGATTTCCAGTTCCTGTCCGGTGGTAGTGCGGTTGGTCCAGGTAGCCTATCCGTCTATGGTGAGGCATATGCTGCCGATGGAAGCTTCTCGTGAAATTGCCGCTCGGGAAATAAAGCGGAAATATTCCAGGAAGTTAGGGTTAAAACCGGAGGAGATCGCAGCGGTTTACATTACTCCCTGTCAGGCAAAATCTATCTCGATTATCGAACCTGCAGAAGGGGGACGGAGCTACATCGACGAAACGGTGGGTATCCGGGACATCTACAATGATATTCAACATTACCTGCTGGAGAATAAGACTGATGAGGACAATAAAGCGGAAACTT
>CBDVBD010000195.1:0-4960 GCA_965372135.1 uncultured bacterium
TCCACCTTCCAGCTATTGACATTTATCCATGAACTTCGTATATTGCCTCTGAGGTTATAAAGTCTAAAACATTTTATCTTGATTTTTGGGATAGGTCTAACAATTTCATTGTGGGGTAAAACCATGAGCGAAATCATTGTTGAGGTGCTTGCAGACAATAATGGACTCGCTCTTTTTATATGTTATCATCATAAAGCAGGACGGACGGTAAAATGAAGCGATTTTCAGTGACAGCTTTGTTTCTAGTCATTGTCCTATGTTGTTTAAGTTCAACAGAAGTAGGCGTTGCCGATGTGGGGGAATGGTCATGGGAATCGCTATGGGATTGCGGTTATGTTATAATGGCGGAAGACTATTCTCAACCAAACCAATATTGGGTCGCATTCACACCAAATGTCTATCAAGATAAATATTTGTTCAAATACGACTTTGAACAGCAAACCTGGGAGGAATTTCCGCTACCTTTGTCTTTCCCCAATATGCATATTTTCCGCATTTACACTTTTCCCACCTTTCCAAATTTATTGTTTATAGGATCTTATAGAAATCTCTATCGAACCACAAACAGTGGACAGACATGGCAAGAAGTGTATCAGGCTGTTTCTCCTGAATATATGTACGATTTGATACATTATCCATTACAAAGCGACAGTCTCCTCATGCTGCTTATAAGTGACGGTACCTTGCTAACAACTCCGGATTTTGGGGACAGTTGGAATCCCATTACGCATGATTTACCGGAAGGCTATTACAGCATGTTGAGAGCAATAGATGACACCTGCGGAACCCTTTTCGTAGCTAGAGATATTAATGATACTACCTTGTATCGCTCCTCCGATGGTGGAAGCCATTGGATTGTTTCTGAAGAAGGTGTTTCAGGTCTTTCTCAGCGTATATATGATTTATTTAGGTCTAGCATAGACACTACCATTTATTGGCTGGCGAGTAGATATGGTATCTACCGTTCAACTGATGAAGGATGGAATTGGACACCTGTTGGTGGAGAAGTGGGTTTAGCGGATACCATGTTTGGAGTTGTCGCTGAGGATCCGGTTGATCCTTATCATCTGTACGCAATTCAACATGGTCGTAGGTGTTTTTATGAATCATCGGATGGTGGAGGTCATTGGCAATTAACCACCCCTTATTTACCTGGTACATATTGGGGGAATCATGTTTTCTCGCGAGACAGCATTAGTCATTCCGGCGGTGTACTTATAGGGACCGTCATAGGGATATATCGTCGAGATGATCGGTATTCTGAATTTGAAGCAGTAGCGATACCACCGGAGATCCCTTACGCACGAGTGGATAAAATGTCAATAGGAGGACAGCAGACAGTATGGGCATTCAACGGTGTTACTATTATGCGCAAAACCCTTGGTAGCAATGACTGGTTTCCCAGTAACAATCAATTGGGTCCGTTGGGTTTCGGAGAGGTGCTGTGTGGAGATCCCCAATCCGATTCCATTGCCTACGCGCATACATTATTCAAGACAACCAACGCGGGAATGTCATGGTTTCCCATTGGTGATTGGTCCCCTATGTATCATTCAAAAGCAATGGCAATAAACCAACAGAATCCGGAACATTTGGTTTTAGCTATTATTGAAGATCGCGGTAGGGTATATTATAGTGATGATCGAGGTGAGACTTTTCAGGATATTACCGGTGATTTACCAGACGTTTCCTACCGTGATGTTTTGATCTTTGACGGCGAACCGGAAACCATACTGCTTGCCACTTTTGGGTTTAGTGACGGGGGAATTTTCGCCACTACCGACTATGGACAATCCTGGCATCACCGGGATGGTAATGGATTACTGGGTACAATGGTAAGTCGTTTACATTTCGACCCAAGAACCGGGTATTTATATAAAGGTGGTTCGCAGTTATGGTGCAGTCCGGATACCGGACTTACCTGGAATGATTGCAGCAGTGGGTTGCCCGGTCCTACTGGAGTTATAGTTTTTGACCCACGACCTGATGGTGATTCGTACATCATTATCCAAATTGGCATTGGAAGCGATGAATGTGGGATATTTCGGGGAGATCCGCTCATTGGTGAATGGGAACTTTTCTTTGCCTATTCCACTGATACGTTAACGTTGAGAGACCTAATGATTGATCCCCGACCTCCCTGGACTATATATGCCAATGGACACAGGAACAACCAGGGGCTGCTATCCTGGACCGAACCGAATGTGCATGATATCGAACCAGAGCTAAATATTGTTACACCTAATATCATCGAGATTAATGTGGAGTTGTATCCCAATCCTTTCAACCAGGAGTGCCGAATTACGGTGAGGATGGAAACAACTTCATCAGCACAGACGAAGATAATTGGGGAAATATTTAACATATTGGGGCAATCCGTAAAGAAGCTGGATTTTCGTCAAGCGTCACCTACTAGTTTCGAAACTTTGTGGCAGGGAAAAGACACCAATAACATTCCGCTCTCCTCCGGGATCTATTTGGTTCGGATAGCTTATGGAAATGTGAAAACTACCGGGAAAATTCTACTTTTGCATTGATAAGATGTAACGTCGATTGTCAAGTATCGTTTGTTTATGGTAGAGTTAGACACCCATCCCATCCCCACTCACCCGGCTGGGATGTTTAGTTTGGAAACACCCGAATGAATTTGCGTGCTATCACTAGGATCGGGTTTCAACAAAACCCGACCTGAAGAACCCCCTTTTTTATTCCCCCCCGGGAACCAGGGGGGAGATTTTTGAATATTCTCGGTTGCAATGAACAAGGGGTGTAACCGCTTGGTGAAAAGTGCGAAAAAGACTTGACAAATTAGATAAAATGCTGTAAATTTGTGCGCTTTGAATTTTTGGAAGATTGTAACGTTTTAGCCGTTTGAAAATGTGAGGTTAACAAGATGGCAGATAAGCAAGCTGACCTGGCAGGACCGGGAATCGGAAATTACGATGAACTGGTCAACGTCCTGCCGAATGATTACACCCCCCTGCTAAACCCCAAAGAAACCCAGCAGGCAATCACTGCGGTGAAGAATTATATCGAGGAGGGTTTAAGTAAAGAGCTTAACCTGATCCGAGTGGAATGCCCGTTGATTGTGGATAAGAACAGCGGTGTCAATGATTATTTGGACCGTGACGGATCGCGGACTCCGATCGATTTCCATATCTCCAATGATTATGGAAAGAATCCGATCGACGCACAGGTGGTGCAAGCCGCAACCAAGTGGAAACGTGTTGCGTTAGAGACGTTTGGGATGGATGTGGGCGAAGGATTATTCACCGATATGCGTGCGGTCCGCAAGGATTATTTCCTGGATCATGACCACAGTGCTTATGTGGATCAGTGGGATTGGGAACGGGTGATGACGATGGAAGAGCGCAATCTGGATTTCATGAAAGATATCGTGCGGAAGATCTGGAAGGTGTTGGTTGGTGCCGGTAAGCTGGCGGAGGAAATGTTCCCGCAGTTGAAGACGGAGAAATATGGCGATTTCCCGGAAGAATTGACATTTTTGCATGCTGAAGAAATCCTGGAGATGTATCCCGATCTACCCAGGAAACAGCGGGAGACGAAAATTATACAGAAATATCCGGCAGTGTTCATCATCGGTATCGGCTGGACGTTGGCGGATGGGTATCCTCACGAGATGCGTGCCGCGGATTACGACGATTGGGTGACAGAAACGGTGACCAAGGATGGGAAGTTGATGCATGGGTTGAACGGTGATATCCTGGTGTGGAATCCGGTGACCCGGCGTCGGCACGAATTGACGTCGATGGGTGTTCGGGTGACCAAGGATACGTTGAAGACACAGTTGGAGATGACCGGACAGTTGGATTTTCTGGATATGCCATATCACAAGGCGATCATGAATGACGAAATTCCGTTAAGTATCGGCGGTGGGATTGGGCAGTCGCGGACGTATATGTACCTGCTGCGGAAGGCGCATTTGGGCGAGTGCAGTGTGACGGTGTGGCCGAAGATCCTCCGTGATATTTGCGCAGAAAAGAATATTCATGTACTTCAGTAATGAATCATGCTTCGAGAGTAATTCAAATAATAAAATAATGTGAATCTTCGAAGTAAGCGATTCATTCAATAGAGAACGACCTCCCAGGTGATGGGAGGTCGTTTGGTTATGCGCTGTTTATCCGGTACGATCTATAATGTGATGATAGTAAGTACGGGTGGTAACTGTGATAATTGCGGGGCACTGGTTCGGAACTTCCTGTGTATTGAGGAAGTTGAAAAAGTTAAGTCGCAGATTTAAGAAGATGACACGGGAAGACAGGCGAGGCAATCACGATAAAGACAATTTTCATCATAGCAGTGCTGATAATCGGCACTGTATTTGTAGTAAGCTATTTTGGCACAATTCACGCACAACCGGGAGATAAAGATACAATGGAACAGACCAATTTACAGACTGCCACTTTCGGAGCCGGATGTTTTTGGGGGGTGGAAGCGTCATTCCGCAAAGTCGATGGAGTGGTGGAAGCCATAGTGGGATATTCGGGTGGAATGAAAGAAAATCCCACATACCAGGAAGTATGTACCGACCGGACCGGTCATGCAGAAGTAGTGCAGGTGCAATATGATCCCTCCAAAGTGACTTATGAAGAACTATTGAAGGTTTTCTGGGACGGTCACGATCCCACTACGCTAAACCGCCAGGGTCCGGATGTGGGGAGTCAGTACCGATCTGCGATATTTTACCATGATGAAGGGCAGCGGATGACAGCGGAAGCGTCGAAGGAACAACTGGGAAAAAGCGGGAAATACAAACGTCCGATCGTTACCGAAATTACACCGGCGTCCACTTTCTACCGAGCGGAAGAGTATCACCAGCAGTATTTAGAGAAGCAGGGGAAGGGGTCGTGTAAGTTATAGTTTAAGAAATTTTGAATGTTGAATTTTGATTGTTGAATTATTAAAACCATCAGAACTGGACAAGTCCGCCGGTGGG
>CBDVBD010000196.1:0-4918 GCA_965372135.1 uncultured bacterium
TTTCATACCAGGCGATCATGTCGTCCGAAGCGTCCGCTGAGAGAACATCGTTGTCACCGTCACCGTCCAGATCGGCGCTGAAGACGGATATGGCGTTGTTAGCACTGGTAGTGATGATCTGCTCAGGACCAAAGCTGCCCAATCCATCGGTATTTTCATACCAAATGATCTTGTCTTCCAAAGGATCCGCTGAGAGGACATCGTTGTCACCATCCCCATCCAGATCGGCGCTGAAGACGGTCCGGCATCCATATACTTGATTAGAAATAACTATCTGACCGCTAAAAGATGTTTGTGCTGAACTGACAGACACAATCAGCAGTATCGAGACTGATACCCACAGGTATTGACCTATGCATCTATTGTTTTTTATGATCGAGAACATTATTCCTCCTTATGGATTTATTGCTGGATTACACGGCACTCTTGCACTCTACGATACCGTTCCTTCATCTCCTGTTCGCCAACTTATTGGTTTAACTTATGGGATTTACTATTAGGTTTGAACTACAAATTCATACCACAAAGTATTAGCTGATAGGGTGACGCGCGATCCATTTTCACCTGGCACAATAGTTAATTCTGGTACCATTCGCGCGCCTGTCTCACCCAATGCGAAGGCATGCGCTATCGATGTGCCATCAGTAAATTCAATCGTCGCTTCAATCCCCTCCACCAATTCAGGTTCATGACCCCAATCGCCAATAGTATATAGTGTGCTTGGGTCTTCCGGATCTACTGGTTCAAACCACTGTTCAGTATTTTCTACATTACCAGTAGCAACCACCATAATACTTTTTGCGGCTTTTGTAGAAGGCTATGTGTTTCTCTTCAGCAGTCTGGTTGTGAAATTTGTCCTCGAAATCAATTTCCTCATTCAGAAGGATTCTTGCATCATTGCTAATGACTTCGGTAAGTCTTGGGTAGACTTTGATGTCTCCACCTGTCGCTTCATTCATTTTTTCCAGTGCAAAACTGTGCAGAGTTTTTACCTTAGAAAGCCCACAGAATTTCAGAGAGAGATATTCAACAAGAGCGTTTACAAAGGTTAGTGTGAGAGTGTTACTTTTCCCTTTTAGAATCTCCTCAAATAGATGTGTCTTTCCCGTTCCGGGTCCAGCAACGACTATCTTCTTTCTTGAAGATGAGTATATTATCGCATCTGTATGTTTATTTCTTTCGCTTTCGGCAGCCGCGCATTTGGCTTCTTCACCGGTCTTGTCAGGACTCGATTCTTGTGTTTTAGTGTTCATCGATGCAAAATCCCATTACGGTTAGGTAAGACTCATCACTACATAAATTAACAAATAACCGTAGTAAAATCAAGGATTATTTTGGGTATTAGAACAGAAGTTATAAAGTTGGAAAGTGTAAAAGTAGTCCATCCACCTGACCTTCCCACCCAATAGGAGTGTGGTGTTATTATGGGGACATCGTCCCACCCCCCTTAGGGGCATGCTGGTTTGGTGGATGGATTAGATAAGAGATGAGGTGTTTTGCAGGCAGTGATTGTGAGTGATTGCAGGTGCCCCCCCTTTTATTCCCCCCTGAAAATACGCCAGTATGCGCACAAGTCCGCTAGTGGGCGGACAAGCCGGGGGAGAAGAACTGGATCCCGCATCAAGTGCGGGATGACAGAAAAGGGTCAGGTGGATGGATTAAATAAGAGATGAGGTGCAATGCAAACTATGATAGTCAGGTCGCATATTTAGACAGTTGGCAGATAAGTCAGACAGATGCCGGAATCGTCAGTAGCTGGGCATGGGTTGCCACCCAATCCCCCGCCCACCCACCCCGGAATTGGGTGGCACAGGGACACCCGAATGAATTCGGGTGCTATCACAAGAGTCGGGTTTCTTTGAAACCTGACCTAAAGAGACCCCCCCCTTTTTTATTCCCCCCCGGGTACCGGGGGGGAGGTTTCTGGGTCCGCGCCTTCGCGAGGATGATCCGTTAAATGCCGGACAAGCCAAGAGGGAGGTTATCCTCACGCAAAGACGCAAAGAGCGCAGTAGAACTTTTTAAGCAGATTGACGCAGAGATTTCGAGATCGCAAAGGGTGAATGGGATTATTTAGTATTCGTTACCGGTTAATGGGCTTTCTGCCGCCCAATCCCCCACCCGGATGTGGTGACATTGGCACACCCGATTGATGGTTGTTGACCAAATATCTTTACAAGGTAAACCACTGAAGGGTAAACCGCTGAAGCGGTTATTGGGTGTTAGTTACCTTTTAACACCACAATAAATTGTGGTGCTATCACAACTCAGATGTTAACATATTTGGTTAAAAGCCATAAGTGGTTAGGGAATATTGGTTATTTGCCCATTATCACCACAATGAATTGTGGTGCTACTCTTAGATTGAAAGTAAATGTATATAGTTAAGAGCCATGAGGGCGAATGCGGTAGCAAGCTACCGCACTCCAAAGTCAGGATCGCAGGCTTGCCCACCTGAGGCGGACTTGCCTGCTGCAAGCAGGGATTCTGACCTACTGTATTGTCGGGTTTTCCGCCAGTGGGCGGACTTTCAGCTTCTGCTTCGCTTCGGAACCCGACCTACAATTACCCCCCCTTTATCCCCCCCGGGAACCGGGGGGGAGATTGGAGAGAAACCCGGACATTCCGCCAATAGGCGGGTCTTCAACGCTTCCTCACTATAATATTGTGAAACCCAGGTCCGACCATTCGGGATGCCCGGGGTACCCACACCCGATGAGATACGAAGAAACCCGAGCAACTATTTGCTCGGGTTTCTTGGATTGGCAACACTTATGACTATTGATTTTCCATAATTGATAATGCTTATTTAAGTAACAGCATTTTTTGTATTTGATGGTTTTGGTCCGTTTGCAGGCGGCAGAAGTAGATGCCGGAAGGGTGGGCACTGGCATTCCAGGTTACAGAATAGTATCCCGGGTTAGAAGGGTGATCCACTAATGTCGCTACCTGATTCCCCAGGACATCGTAGATGAGCAGCCGGACATGGGTGTTCATGGGGAGGTCGTAGGATATGGTGGTGATAGGATTGAAAGGATTGGGGTGGTTTTGATAGAGTTTAAATGTGTTAGGGAGGTGAGCGGTTTGGTTGGTAGGGACATCCAACGATGTACCGGCAGCTTGGATGGGTAAAATGACGACATGCTGCAAGCTGTTGTTGAATATGCCCAAGGCTGTGTTGTAGGACTGCTCCTGCGTGGGTGTGAAAGTTACCGTGACCTGGAAACTGTCGTTGGGCACTACGGAAAAACTAGTGGAAGATATAAGAAAATTCGGTTCGAATATTGGTGTGGCAATCTGAATATCGGTGACATCCAAGGTCAGGCTGCCGGGATTATATATCCATAGATCGAGTGCATGGGATTGGTTGACAGTGATGGTGCCGAAGTCGAGGGTGTCGACAGAAGTTTCCATAACCGCTTGGGCTTGTGGAGTGCCGTCGTCTGCGTTGGAAAAATCACTGATACCGGAGGGGTTGGTGAACACGGCTTTCGCTTTGTACCAGTATGTTTGTCCGTTTGTCAAACCGAGATCAGTATAGGCGGTTTGTGTCGCGGTGCCGATCTGGGAGTAGGTTCCGCTGCTGGTATCAGATCGAAAGATTTGATATTCAGACGGGGTACCTGCAACGGGGGGCTGCCAGGTAAGAGGAACCCGGCGGTCATGGCCGTCTTCCGCTATCAGACCATGCGGTGGGGGGAATTCCTCCGGATAGATGGCAAAAATACCGGCGATATCATCGGAATGCAGGTTGCGCTTCACTTGACCACTGCCGATAGCGTAGTACATGACAGCGGCATTGATCGGGGTGTGATCCAGGCACAGGAAATGTCCGAATTCGTGCGTACAGACGCTTTGGATGTCGAACATGTTGCCTGGTGGGGAACCAGCGCCACCGTGCCAGGTAATGCCAGCGTCCCAGAAGACCATGTCGCACTCGACGATGTTGTTGCCGCTGAACCAAATGGTGGTGGTGCCAAGGGCACCGCCACCTGAAGCATTCCGCCACATGACTTCATTGACGTTATTTCGACTGGCATTGGTATTGGAATGGGTACCGTTGTAGTTGAAATTAAAGCTGGCGCCGGCTTGATCCCAGGTGTTGTGGGATATTTGGACCACGTCTATTTGATTTTGGGAACTGCCGGCTGAGGGGTCAATGCAATTCCCATTGACTTTGTAGTTCACGGTAACCGGGCTGCCACCCATCCAGTTCCAGTTGAATCCGCAAAGGACATATCCGATAACTGATGTGGCAAGGACAGACACTGTTATCGCGGCTATGGCGCTTACAACAATTACTCGATTACTCATGATCCACCCCCTGTTGTTGGATACCGATAATCTGCTCTTTGAAGGCGCTCAAAGAGGTATTCAGATCCGACACCTGCTCATTTTCTATGGTGTATTTGCCCTTTTCCCAGCCGTACACCCATTTTTGCCCGTCCCGGTCAAACAGGAATAAGACGACATGCTCGCCGGGTAGGAATTCGGGGGTGTCGGAGACGCGCTGCTCGGTGTCGTCAACGACCCCGCCGGGAATTTGGATGGTGAGTTCCGTTTCATCCAGAGGGTTTTTCAGGTATTCATCCACGGATAGGGTCAGATAGGTGTAGATGTAGTCTTGGGAATCGTTCCAGCGGGATTCCATGTTTTCCACGGTGCCGATGACGATCCAATCGGCGCCAGTGGTCAGGTCTTCGAGGGACAGGTCCATCAGGATTCCGTAGGAAATAAGGGGAATGATCAGGAATCCGATTAGCAGTACCCATCGCCTGGATGATGTCAGCAGTTTGTACATTCTCATCTCCATCGATAATTAAAACCAAAGGCAAGTTGGTTATACGCTGTGACAACAATATAGGATTTTTGAGGGGGAAAGTCAAGATATTAAAGTTGTGAGCGGTGTTTTATCTAC
>CBDVBD010000197.1:0-4815 GCA_965372135.1 uncultured bacterium
GGCGTCACCGGCGATCAGGTCCGAAAATGGCTCCGGATATTGCATTCGTTGGGAGTAGTGGATACCACGCGTGCCAGGAATCTTAGCGCGGTGCGGGCTTTTCATAAATTTTTATGCCGGGAATTGGATCTGGATTATAATCCCACTTCCGGAATTCAGGGTCCTCGGGTGCGGCGACCGATTCCGGATGTGATGACCTATGAGCAGATTCAGGACCTGCTGGCGCTGCCGGATACTGAAACTCCGATTGGGCTGCGGGATCGCGCCATGCTCGAAGTGCTGTATGCCTGCGGACTCCGGATATCGGAAATGTTGGGTTTGAGGATTACTCATTTGCGGGCTGGAGGTGATTTCCTGCTGATTATGGGTAAAGGTTCCAAGGAGCGGATGGTGCCCATCGGAATACCGGCAAAGGAAGCCACCAAGAATTATATACGAAAGGGTCGCCCTCAATTGGCAAAGCCGCACAAACGTACCGACGCCCTATTCCTGAACGTCCGGGGTGAATCGTTGTCCCGCATGGGTTTTTGGAAAATCCTGCATGGGTATTTAGGGAAAGTTCCTTGGAAGGCGCATGTGACTCCGCACACTTTTCGGCATTCTTTTGCTACACATTTGCTGGAAGGGGATGCCGACCTGCGAGCGGTTCAGGAAATGCTGGGGCATGCGGATATTTCCACCACACAGATTTATACCCATATCGACCGGGAATTTTTGCGCGAACAAATCATCACCTTCCACCCGCGTGGGAGGTAGTAGTTACATGGCATTAAACACACGAAGTAGATAACATGTTCGATATCAGCCGGATATTACTGTTAGCACCGCCGATTTTGATGGCGTTGACTTTTCATGAAGTGGCGCACGGTTACATCGCGCTCCGTTTGGGCGATCCTACCGCGAAGATGGCGGGACGATTGACCCTGAATCCCCTTCCGCATTTGGATCCTATCGGAACCATTATGCTGTTCATCGTTCATATCGGATGGGCAAAACCGGTGCCGGTCAACCCGTTTAATTTCAAAAATCCTAAGAAGGATCTCATCTGGGTGAGCTTAGCGGGACCGGCGTCCAACTTAGGGTTGGCGTTCCTGTTTGGGATGATATTTCGGATGATTCCCAAGGCACAGTTGATGACCGCCTCGGGTGCATCACACATGTTGATTGTGATGTTGATCTACGCTATCATCATTAATTTAGTGTTATGTTTCTTTAACCTGATCCCAATCCCACCGTTAGATGGATCGAAAATCCTGATGGGATTATTACCGCCGGAAATGGAAGTGCAATTCGCTCAATTCGAACGGGTCGGTCCCATGGTACTGATGGGAGTGATAGTGTTTGGGATGTTGTTCCATATCCCAATTCTTTGGATGATGCTAAAGCCTTTTCTCAGCGTATTTTCAATATTATTTGCCGGGATGGATCTCAGTGCAATATAAGTTTAGCGTGCGGTATCACCGCTCCAAGAATGATGTTATTCGCAATGGGATTCTATGCCTATCGTTAGCGGTGGGGGTAATGATATTCGCGGGATGTGCGGCTCGAGCACCTAAGCCATCATCACCGGAATCATTGGCTGGCAGAATCGATTATGTCCTGGCAGCATATGAATTAACGGGCACTCATTGGGGGATTCGAATCGAAACCGATCAGGGTGAAATCCTTTATCGCCGGGACGATGATATTAATGTGGTGCCGGCATCCACAGTGAAACTGCTGACTACTTCCAGCGCGTTGGTGCTGCTGGGACCCGACTACCGGATTCCTACTTATTTCCTGGTGGATGGCTATATCGATACCGCCGGTGTGCTCCAGGGGGATTTGGTCATCAAGGGGTTGGGCGATCCGGCATTGGCTAACCTCGGTCAGTTGGAAACCACCAGATTAGCGAGGGCATGGGCGGACACTCTATACGAGTTGGGACTTAGGTCTATCACTGGCGGTATTTGGGGCGATGGGATGGCGATATACCCGCGTGGCAGCCGGATGTCGTGGGAACATAGTGATCGTTTCCACAGCTACGGCGCTAATGTGTCTGCATTGTCGATGGCGGATAACTCCATGAAAGTATCAGTGACACCGGCAGATGACTGGTTCGAGCCCACCATAGAGAATCATTGGCCCGGATCGATTCCGGTTCAAGTCCATAATGCGGTGATGACCGCACCGATCGCAATGTTCGGCGGACTGCATACCACGCTGGTGGGATTTGATACTGTGGAAACGTGGGAAGTTTCCGGTGATATGTATGTTGGACAACGTGCCATTCACCTGTCCATCCCGCTGGAACGACCGGAACCGTTGTTTTTGGCGGTAGTGTGCGAAGGGATGCGCACACATGGCATCGAAGTCACCGATGGGGTTGGGGGATATAAAATTCCCGCGACTCGGATAAGCTACACCGGAGAACGATTTCCCAGCCGCTGGACTGCTGTGCCGTACGGTCGTGACACCCTGTTCGTGCATTGGTCGCCACCGCTTAAGGAAATGATTGCCGCTATCAATTCCGACAGCCACAATTTAAGTGCGGAACTACTCATTCGCCACTTGGGGTGGCGGCGGAGAGATCAGGGCAGGTTGAGGTTTGGCAGGTCAGCCGCATTCCGATGGCTTGCCAGCGTTGGGTTGGATTCCAACCAGGTGTCCTGGGTGGACGGCAGCGGATTGGCGCGGCGTAACCTACTATCACCGAGATGGGTGGTGCAGTTACTGCAGGTAATGACGCACCATTACTTAGCTGATGATTTCCGGGAATCCATGTCAGTAATGGGGCGCCGGGGAACCCTGAAGGAACGCGGTAACGGAACCCGATTGGAAGGTCGGGTATGGGCGAAAACCGGTACCATGTCCGGCGTGAGCTGCATTTCCGGATACCTTGACACCAAACGAAACCGCCGGACGGTATTTTCCATCATGGTGAACGGCAGCACCGGGTTTGTGGGTACTCTAAGAAGTGCTCAAGACCGCATCTTGCATATCGTGTATGACATGTATTAATCATGTTGGATCGGTAGAACGATGTTTCTGAATAAAGCGAGACACCGGCAATTTCAGTTTCGAACCCGTTACCAAAAAGAGGGGGAAGACGGAGAACGACGCTTCCAGTTTCATCGCATCCGTACTTATGATCCCCATGACCGGAAACGGGTGTGGTGGTTGGTGTTTTTGGTGATACTGGTGGGATTGATGTTGTACCTTTTCGGTCCGATTGTGGTTCCCTATCTCGGCGGAACCGATCGGATTACTATCGAAGCCACTGATGTGCCGTGATGGAAATTATTGGTGGGATGGTATAATTCTGTCGTGTCTTGCATTTAAGGGTATGACCCGACAGGAAAAAGAACGCCCCCCCTTTTATTCCCCCCCGGGAACCGGGGGGGAGGACATGGGCAAGACCAGATAGAACTTAGATATCGCCCCCCCTTTTATTCCCCCCCGGGAATCCGCCAATAGGCGGACAAGCCGGGGGGAGCTAGAAAACTCAATAAGTAAACTACGGAGAAGCAGTGGATAAGATTGTCGAATGTGTGCCGAACGTATCGGAAGGACGTGACAAAGCGGCACTGGATTACATGGGGGCGGCGATTGACAGAGTTCCCGGCGTGAAGCTGCTGGATATGGACCCAGACCCGGCTTACCATCGTTGCGTCATCACCTATGCCGGCGAACCGGAAGCCTGTGTGGAAGCCATGTATCAACTGGTGTTGGCGGCACGGGAAAAGATTGACATGACCGTGCATAAGGGCGAACATCCCCGTCACGGCGCGGTGGATGTGGCACCGTTTGTGCCTATCAAGGGGATGACGTTGTCGGACTGCGCTGAATTAGCCCGGCAATTGGGCAAAAGGGTGGGGGAGGAGCTGGGAATTCCGGTGTATCTTTACGAAAACGCTGCTTCGACACCGGAGCGGAAAAATCTTGCGAAGGTACGCAAGGGAGAATACGAAGCATTAGCGGAGAAGTTGAAAACCCCGGAATTCAAGCCCGACTTTGGTCCCGCGGAATTCGTGCCCGAATTCGGTGTGTTGACCACCGGCGCTCGATTTTTCCTGATCGCCTTCAATGTCAACTTAGCGACCACCGACGTGGATAAATCCAAAGAAATCGCTTTCGCGGTCCGGGAAATGGGTGATGTGTTGAAAGACGTAGATGGCGAACCCGTCATGCGTCGCGGGAAAAAGGTGCGTGTTCCCGGGAAATTGCGTATGGTGAAGGGGATGGGAGTACTGTTGGAAAAACATCAATTTTGCCAGGTGTCGATGAACCTAAACCATTTCCTGATTAATGCTCCGCATATCGCCTTCGAGGAAGTCAAACTGGAAGCAGGCAAACGAGGGATCGAAGTTACCGGTGGTGAAGTGGTGGGGTTGATTCCATTGGCAGCAGTGTTGATGGCGGGCGAGTATTATATGTTTAACGCTGGCACTCGCACCGAACACACCACCGAAGCGGAATTAGTGCAGGTAGCTCACGACCGGTTAGGATTGTCCGATTATAACCCATTCGATCCGAACAAGAAAATCATCGAATACATGATTTAAGGTATGAACTTCCCCCAAATTTGTGGACACGAGGAAACAGGTGTATTTTATTTTTCTGTGGGAAATGGGGTAAACATCATTGAATTCTATCCACCAGAAATTCTACATAAGTATTAGTTAGGTTTTGCAAATTTAATTTTAGTGAACACTATTGAAAATGACCGGATCAAAGCAACCTTGGAGGAAACTCATAAAAGCGATTGTATGCATAAAATACGGACCTCCTGATGTTCTTCAATTAAAAGAGGTAGAAAAGCCCACTCCCAAGGAT
>CBDVBD010000198.1:0-4790 GCA_965372135.1 uncultured bacterium
GTGGATACTCCCATCCGGACCGATGACAACTGTGATGCGGAACCAATGCCCTATTCAAGTTATCGCCCCGATGATTATAACTGTACCCCAACTGCCAAATCCCCCCCGATAACCTCGCCAACAGCATTGATCGAGCCTGAATCCCCAACACCACTACCAAATCCCATTGATTCCCGCGTATCATCCGTAAATCGCTAACAAATCCCAACATGGAATCCGACAAAGACCGTTGCGGGATCACCTCATCCACCGCATGATCCACACCTGCCAACTCGACCAGATGCTTAGGAACCAATGTGGCAATATACGCATCCGGAAACGTTTGCCGCAACCCTCCCGTAATTGCCATCCCCACCACCAGATCCCCGATCCGCTGATTCCGCTGTAAAACCAGCACCCGGCGAATCTGCTGGACATCGATCATTGGATACCGATCCGGTAACTCCCGCCCCCACAACCATCGATACACCCCACCTTCCAGCCGCCTCTTTCGCTGGCGTCTTGTCAGTGCCCGTTCCCTTCGCTGAACTACGTCTTGATCCCGATTACCATCCAATCCTTATCCTCATCTAATCACTAAACAACCCGCAGCACCGCAAACACCCTGGAAACAATCCCTTGAGCAACCGTTTGCGAAACTCCCGATACCGGCTGTTGTTCCAAATCTCCGAAAACTGCGAGACCCGCACATTCCCCGTCACATAGAACATACACGGAATAACATCTCCGTTGGGCATCACATCGGTTCGGAACCACCGCGACCGGCACACCTGCCTGATAGCATATTCCGGTTTCCGGTAAAACTTCCGCATCTGGGTGGAATCCAATTCCGGATAGACATATACCGGCAATCGACCACTCGAAACCCGCCCAAGCTCCCCAAGTTCCCTATTCAATACCTCCGGATCCGGCGCCATATCCCCCACCAAAAACCCGGACAGATCCGGCGAATCCTGCCCAAAAGCCTTCTGAAATTGATCGTTATGCCGCTGTAAAACCTCTGGTGTGGTAAACCACAAATGCTGAAAACTCAACGAATCAACCCCCCAATCCTCAGCTAAAGTTACCATGTCCGGTAAGACGTCTTGATTTGCCTCTGTCAACGTACAATTGAGCCGTACATAAGGAAACGCACTGCCAACCCCCCGTTTCGCATCTATCACATTGCGAATTCCGTCGCGCACCCGGTCAAACACCCCAGGCACCCCCCGAATCCTATCATGCACCTCCTGGGGACCATCCAACGATACCGACAAATCCTGCAATCCCGAACCCACTAAATCATCCGCAACCTCAGCCAACCGGGTCCCATTGGTCCCCAAATTGACCCGGAATCCTTTCCCCGCTGCATATTGTACTAAATCCGGCACAAAATCAACCAACAACGGTTCCCCACCGGTGATTGTCAGCCGCGGCTTCCAAGCAGATAAATCATCGATCAAACAGCACCAATCACTGTACCCCAAAAGCTCATCAGAAACAGCGGAACCCGTCTTTACCCAACACATCGGGCACTGCAAATCACATGATGTCGTCACCCACAAACCGATCGAGTAGGGCGCCATCGCCCTTCCCCCCATCCACCGTTCCCAGAACACCCGCTGCCGCAGTCGTAACATCCCTTCCTGGTACCATTGATCGATGGGAGTGGTCATTGATCGGCGAATCCGGTTACGCCACAAATTCCTACGTGACCGCCACATCTACCGCACCACCGTATCATATCCCTGAACCGTCACACGCCGCTTCGCGAGTACCTTGCAATACACTTCTTCAATACCTTGCCCCATCCGCTCCGATGAGAACTTATCCAATACAAAATTCCGCCCCGATTCCCCCATCGTATAGGCGATATCATGATCTGATATAATGTGAATTATAGCATCCGATAACCCAGAAACATCCCCCGCCTCCACTAGCAGCCCTGTCACACCATCCTCCACCAATTCCGGCACCCCATCCACCCGTGTCGATACCACAGGCTTGCCCAATAAACCAGCCTCCAATAATACCCGAGGTAACCCCTCGCTGTACGTGGGAAGAACCACCAAATCAGAAGCGGAAATCAAATCGCCCACATCGTCACGAAATCCTAAAAATAATACCGATCCCTCCAACCCCAATTCCCGTACCTGCGACTCGCACTCAGCTCGAAGATCACCATCGCCCACCATCAAACACCGAACTTCCGGACATACCTCCTTAACACGAGGCATTGCAGCGATCAAATCCCTATGCCCCTTACGATACCCAAACCAACCCGCCTGAATCAACACCGGAGCATTCAACGGAATGTTAAGCTCCGCTCTCACTGATTCCGGATCCCGCAAATCCTTGAAACAATTAGGATCGATCCCATTGACAACATGAATCACCTTATTCGGTGACAGTTTGAGTAACCTTATTGCATCCTCACGTAATGCCTCTGATACCGTAATCACCGCATCCATAAAATTCCTGAGTGCCCAACCATATATCGGAAGTGTCCCATCTCTTAACGGCTTCATATCACAGGTATATTGAAAAGGCGCATGCAATGTACAAACACAAGGTACCCCAACCCACCGCGATGATATCCCCCCCAGCCAATCCGCCATCCTCACATGGGTATGTAGCAAATCGATCCCTTCCCGTCGCAGCACCTGATTCAACCGATGCAACCCCTTGAAATCCCATCTCCCACCTAATGGGATATCTACCGTATCGAACCCCGCATCGCGAAATCGCCTCAAATATCCCGAACTTTCCGTTCCCCCCATGATGGGATGAAATCGACTTCGATCCAATGCCTTAAACAAGGTCAATATCCCCTCCAAATTCCCGCCCCAATTGGATGGACCCTGTAGATGCAGCACCCGGATCATCCGCCTTCTCCCTCATCTATTTCCGGAATTCCCCGTGTCAGCCACACATAAAAATCCCCAATCCGTACCCCCTGGAAATAGAATTCTATAGTCGCTTGCACCTTACCTGACGCCAAACATGGTCCCGTGACACTGTCGATCAACTGACCCTGCCGATACACCAAAGCACCCACATCAGCATCCGTAAGAACCGCCGACAAATCCCCACGCTCACACACATCACCCAATACTCGATGTTGGAACCGATGTCCCGCATAGTACGCCACATCCTTCGATGCCACTATCACCTGCCCTTCCTCAAGCGACTGGTCGAGCAATGCCGCCGCTTCCCGTATCCCCCGTTCCCCATACAGATATCCGGTATTGTAAGACGCATTTGCCATCGCCAAATCCTGTGAAATCCACCACGGGAACAGCACCACTGCCGATAATGCCACCACCCCATACTTAAGCGTCCGAAACCTCGATTTCCATATCAGGGACACAATGGTAAAAAAGACCATCAGCGCTATCAATAACCGTGTCGTAAATCCGATCAAACTCCATCTGGTGACATCACCCATCGCGTACCGTTCCGGAAAGCTGTAAAACGGGAGTAGAATATCCCCTACCGTCCACAGGAAAAATCCCACACCCCCAATCACTATCACCCACCGCCACCATACCCGAATCCCCAACACTTCCCACCCCTTCAACACCAACGGCGCCAACAACACCATCGCCACCATCACCGCCGGAATCTGATACCGGGGAAAACCGAACGCATGCCCCCCCACCACCCAATAAAAGACCAGATTGCATAGTATGAAACATCCTAACGCAAGCGGAGCTCGTCGTACTGTACCCTTAGGCAGCGGCGTGGATAATAACACAAAGAGGAATGGCGATAACCACAACACATACCTAACCAGCCGTTTCCCCAATTCCGCCGCCACATTTCCCCACGTCAAATCCATCCCCGACGACCCCTTGGCAATCAAATGCCATACCGGACCCATCACCGGCAGCCCCTTCCAATAACAGAATCCTGCCCACGTCACCGCAAACAACCCAAAACCACCCACCGCTATTAATAACACATCCCGCCATCGCTTACCGCCCCACAATACCCACAACGGCACCAAAAGCAGCCACGGTGTTGTCAACTTAACCCATAACGCCACCACAAACAACCCTAACAAAACCAAAACCTGATACCTCCCCTGCCGAACTGCCACAATCAGAAATCCCAAACACACCACCGGAAGCAGCGTATTATCGATATCAAGGAGATATGCCCCCCGAAGGCACAGGGGACACAGCAATATCAATACCGCAGCAACCAATCCGATATTTGATTCCGACCAAATCGCTTTAGCCAGCAATGCTCCTAACCACGCCGACAGCAACAAACAACACAATCCCAAACACCGGGCTCCCCATTCCGCACCCCCGACCAATGAAGCAGCGGCTATCATCAAATGATACAATTGCGGATGATGAACCACCGCCTCAACTTGCCCCGAAACATGCGCCAAAGGCAGCCCATCCGACAGATACGATTGCGCTACTTCCGCAAACTCGACCTCATCTTCGATCAACGGCTGCTGCAAAAACCCTATGCCAGACACAACTGCAACCACCACCGCAACCACCAGCAGCGACACCCACCATACCCGATCTGAAGCACCGGTAGTCATCACAATCTTAATCCAATCAATACCTTAAACGCCTGCCAGAACGTTAAATTATTGAGATAATGGCAACAGTATTTGCACACCGGAAACGGCTTGGACTTCAGCCTCTCGAGAACCTCCTTCCGACTATCACCAAACCAGACCGACCACACCGATTTGTCTTCCAGCGACCCCAAAGGATAATTCCCCAGCATAGCACAGGGATACACCTTCCCAGCGGGATCAACGGAAATAGTATGCCGCAAATGAG
>CBDVBD010000199.1:0-4674 GCA_965372135.1 uncultured bacterium
GGTATATGACACTGCCGGATGTCAAACCTGGACCAATCCAGACGCTTGATCAACTATTCGAGCAAATCAAGGATTGTCAGAAATGCCCATTAGGTACCACCCGCACCAATTTCGTATTCGGTGTCGGTAATCCCAATGCCGATGCGGTTTTCATAGGAGAAGCCCCCGGAAGGGATGAAGATTTGCAAGGCGAACCCTTTGTGGGACGGGCAGGACAGTTGTTGAATAAAGTCCTGGAATCTATTTCCTTAAGCCGTGAATCGGTATACATCTGCAATATCCTAAAATGCCGACCTCCGGAAAACCGTGATCCCACGAGCCAGGAAACCGCCACCTGTATCCCTTATCTGGAGCAGCAATTAAGAATCATCCGCCCCAAGGTTATCGTGGCTTTGGGACGTATAGCTGCCCAATACTTATTAAACACCACAGCTCCTATCGGGCGATTACGTGGAAAAACTTATACACGTGGTCCGTCAATACTACTCGTGACCTATCACACTGCGGCACTGCTGAGAAATCCCAATCTGAAGCCTGACACTTGGAAAGACATGAAGCTGTTGCGAAGCATCCTTGATGACAAAGAGAACTCACCGTGAGCCCGGCAAAGAAAAACACACCGAATAAACCGGATCCTGTTCCGGACGCCGGACAACGTGTCCCTCCACAGGCGATGGAGTTGGAAATCGCGGTGTTGGGTGCTATCATGCTCGATACCGAAGCCATGTGGAAAGTGGTGGACATCATTGATGACAGCTGCTTTTACTCTGCCAAACATCGTAAAATTTTCCGCGCCATGAAGTCCTTGTTTGATAAACAGGAACCTTACGACCTCTTAACCGTCACCGAAGAATTAAAAAAACAAAAACAGTTGGAAAACATCGGCGGAGCCTATTACCTGGGCGAAATCCTGGCATCGGTACCCACTGCAGCCAACGCCGAATACCATGCCCGTGTCATTCGTGAAAAATCCCTGTTAAGGAATTTGATTTCCATGTCAGCGGATATTTCCGGCGAATGTTACGATCCGTCCTGTGAAGCGGAAGCTGTTATGGAGAAAATGCAGAGCCATTTGTTTCAGCTTGTATCTGCTCATCAGGAACGTCGGGTCTTCGGTCACATCAAACCCTTCCTGTCCGAGACCTTCGAAACCATAGAAACTTATCATAAGAAGAAAGGCTTGGTCACCGGAATCGGTACCGGTTTTCATGCTCTGGATGAGAAAACCGCCGGCTTCCAGAATTCCGATCTGATTATCTTAGCCGCCCGACCCGCAATGGGCAAAACCTCATTAGCCCTAAATTTGGCGCGAAACGCTGCCATTGAGCACAACGTCCCAGTGGGGCTGTTCTCGCTGGAAATGACATCCCAGCAATTGTCCTTAAGACTCCTGTGTTCCGAAGCCCGAGTCGATTCCCATAAGGTACGTACCGGTCGACTTCCCGATAGTGATTGGCAGAAGCTATCCAAGACTGTTGGGAAATTAGCCAAGGCACCGATCTATCTCGATGATACTGCAAGTATTGGCGTCCTGGATGTACGCACCAGAGCCCGTAGGGCAAAATTGGAACACAATATCGGGATGATTATTATCGATTATCTGCAATTAATGGAACTACCTCGGGGGGCGGAAAGCCAACAGCAGGGCATTGCGCAGATATCGCGGTCACTAAAAGCCCTGGCTAAAGAATTGAATATCCCAGTAATTGCTGTCTCTCAACTCAGCCGAGCAGTCGAAGTACGTGGAGGAAAACGCCGGCCTCAGCTTAGCGACCTCCGAGACAGCGGCGCCATCGAACAAGATGCGGACTTGGTGCTATTCATATACCGCCCTGAATTTTATAGTATAAACAAAGTAGAAAGCGAAGATGGCAAGGAGTACAATTCCGAGGGAATAGCGGAAATTATTATCGGTAAAAATCGTAACGGTCCTCCTGGCAGTGTACTGCTGCAATTTGAAAGGACCTACGTACGATTCCAGGACTTGGAAATGAAACGCCAACTAATCCCCGTTGTCGAAGATGAGGAGATCCAACCCTCGAAAGATCTGCCATTTTAAAAAGAAAAGAAATTATATTCTAATTCAATGGTTACTACTACACTCATATCGCTGGAAGAAATCCTGGAGGAGCTCCGGTCCTATTTCCCCACCGGAAACACGGATCTGATTACCCAGGCATTCCAATTTGCCCGGGATGCCCACAAGGACCAGCTGCGTAGTAGTGGTGAAGAGTATTTCGTACATTCTTATGAAGTCGCTAAAACTCTGGCCAAACTTCGAATGGATCCCACCACCATCGCCGCAGGATTGCTTCATGACGTGGTGGAGGATACCGGTGTGACCATTGACGAAGTTCGCAACGTATTCGGCGACGACATCGCATCCTTGGTCGACGGTGTTACCAAAATTTCCGAGTTGAAATTCAAAAGTCAGGAGGAAAAACAGGCAATAAACTTTCGCAAAATGCTCCTGTCCATGTCCAAAGACATCCGGGTGATCCTTATCAAATTCGCAGACCGGCTCCATAACATGCGCACCATCGAATACCTGCCCCGAAAAACTCAAACTCGCATAGCCGTAGAAACCCGTGATGTCTATGCCCCCTTAGCTCATCGAATGGGAATTGCCCGCATCAAAATGGAATTGGAGGATTTATGCTTTAAGGTATTGTATCCCAAGGAATACAACGACTTAGTGCAAAAAATCGATATGAGGCGCGAGGAACGCGAGCGCATGATCGGAGCAATCATCCGTCCCATCTATCAGGAAATGGACAAAATTAAAGTCAAAGGGAAAGTAATTGGCAGAGTCAAACACCTCTATAGCATTTACACTAAAATGAAACTCCAGGATAAATCATTCGATGAAATCTTTGACCTCCTGGGGATTCGGGTAGTTGTGGAGCGAGTGGAAGACTGTTACTATGTACTTGGACTGGTTCATTCCCTGTTCAAACCCTTGATGGACAAATTCTCCGACTACATTGCCGTCCCCAAAACCAACATGTACCAATCCCTCCACACCAAGTTAATCGGTCCCAAAGGGCGAATGGTGGAAGTACAAATCCGTACCGAAGAAATGGATGCCACCGCGGAAGTTGGCATCGCAGCCCATTGGCAGTATAAAGAAGGTCGTGCCAAACCTGATGAATTGGATCAGCATCTCCGCTGGGTGCGGCAATTGCTCGATAGCGATACCGAGACCCTGAGTTCCACTGAATTCATGGAAAACCTGAAAATCAATCTGTTCCCCGATGAAACTTTCGTGTTTACACCCAAAGGCAAACTAATCACTCTAACTCTAAAATCGACCCCCATCGACTTCGCATATGCCATCCATTCCGACATCGGAGATCATGCCCTGGCTGCGAAAGTTAACCGTAAAATGGTTCCCCTATCCTTCGAATTATCATCCGGTAACGTCGTGGAAATCATCACCTCCGCTAATCAGCGTCCCAATGCGGATTGGTTAAAATTCGTCCGTACCGCCAGAGCACGACAGAGAATTAAGAAATATTTAAAAGACGCCCATTACGAAGATTCCATCCGTATCGGAAAAGAAATAGTTACTCGAGAAATAGCAAAACACAAGATAAAATCACCAGACGAAATTCTCGAGCCCCTGGCAGAAACATATGGATACAACGACGTAAACGATTTATATGCCGCCTTAGGCTCAGGGGATATTTCCTTGCAGCAGTTCCTCCAGAAACTACTACCCCCAGAAAAAACTAAGCCGGGATTGCCTAACCTCCTGCAGCAACGTCGTAAGAAAAAAGACAGCGGAGTTCGAATCCACGGGTTGGATAATGTCATGGTACACTTCGCTGAGTGCTGCCAACCCCTGCCCGGTGATCGTATCATCGGATTCACCACTCGTGGTAAAGGTATCACTGTACACCGCACCGACTGTCATAACCTGGATCGGTTATTGAATGAACCGATGCGCATCGTATCGGTAGAATGGGATGTTGCTAAAGATAGCCACTTCAATGTCCGGATCCATTTGACCGGTGAAGACCGTAAGAACCTACTGCATGACATTACTCAAACCATATTACCATTTGATGTTAACATCTTACATATTGATCTGAAAGCCGAAGACGCCATGGTGCAAGGTCGTTTGATCTTGGAAGTAAAAAGCCTGGCGCATTTAACCAAAATTTTGAAACGAATTCGAGGGGTAAAAGGGATTATTGAAATCCGAAGATTGGATGATGAATCGATCGAATAGGTAAAATCAACCCTTAAACCCCAATACTTAACACTATCCAAAACCTATTAAAGGCAAGGAGTGATTCATGTCAGCAGCAACAAGAAGGGCGTCAAAAATGATCACTGTGATCAAAAAAGACGTAGTAGAACGTGTTACCCACAAATCCGGCGAACGCCCTGACACTGTAGCCCGAGTCGTCAACGACACCTTTACAACATTACGGGAGATCATGGCGACTGCCGATGAGGAAACCAGGATCGAAATCCGAGACTTCGGTGTATTTGAAGTGAAGAAAACCAAACCGAAACCCAAAGCTCGCAATCCCAAAACCAACGAAGTCATCTATGTCGCCGCCCGCCGTAAAACCCACTTCAAACCGGGCAAGCGATGAAAAGAAGCGCTAACAAGACCTCTGGATGAATAAGCACCCGTCGGGGAGTGGCAGGATTCTCGGAATT
>CBDVBD010000200.1:0-4668 GCA_965372135.1 uncultured bacterium
GGGATACTTCAATCATTTCCTGCCAATGGAATAGTAAGTAAATCCCCGTTCCCTGAGCACCTCAGGACTGTAGATGTTCCGTCCGTCAAATATCAATGGCGTGCTCAGCAATTCCTTGATTTTATCGAAATCGGGTTCGCGGAAATCGTTCCATTCCGTCACCAGCACCAGCGCATCGGCTCCCTCCAGCGCTTCGTAATCAGTCTTACACAGCACCACATCATCGTTTAGCACCTGCGCTGCAGCCTCCATTGCCTGCGGGTCATGTGCCCGAATCTTGGCACCCTTTTCCCGGAGCCAGTTGATAATATCGATCGACGGCGCCTCTCGCATGTCATCGGTACGCGGTTTAAATGATAATCCCCAGACTGCAAACGTAATTCCCGCCACGTCGCCCTTGTAATGCGCCAGAATCTTTTCGAAAAACTTCCGGCGTTGTTCCCGGTTGACCTCGTCCACTTTTTCCAGTATTTTAAGCGTACTGTCATGTTCCCTGCCGGTCTGGATCAACGCCTTCACGTCCTTAGGGAAACACGAACCGCCATATCCGACGCCAGCAAACAGGAACTGCGAGCCAATTCGGGTATCTTTGCCGATTCCCAGCCGCACCTTTTCCACATTTGCGCCCACCTTTTCGCAAAGGTTGGCAATCTCGTTCATAAACGTGATCTTGGTCGCCAAGAATCCATTGGCGGCATATTTGGTCATCTCCGCACTGAGCACATCCATGATAATCACCGGATGACCGGTGCGTAGAAACGCGGCATATAGTTCTTTCATGACCTTGTTCGCACGGAGAGTATCGACTCCAATCACAATCCGGTCAGGCTTCATAAAATCATTGATTGCATCCCCTTCCTTCAGGAATTCCGGATTGGACACCACGTCGAACTCGTGATCGGTAAATTTTGCGATTTCCTCCCGCATTGCATTAGCCGTCCCCACCGGCACCGTGCTTTTATTGACAATGATTTTATATCCGTTCATGAATTCCCCCACCGATCGAGCCACTTTCATTACGTGCACCAAATCAGCGGAACCGTCTTCCCCGGTTGGCGTTCCCACCGCCACGAACAAGATGTCGGAATTCTCAACGGCATATTTCAAATTAGTAGTAAATTCCAGCCGCCCCTTTTCCAGATTCCTCAATGTCATTTCCGGCAATCCTGGTTCATAGATTGGAACCTTGCCTTCCTTAAGCATCCGTATCTTCTCTTTATCGATGTCGGCACCGATTACATGATTCCCGGTTTCGGCAAAACATGCCCCCGTGACCAGTCCCACGTAACCGGTTCCGATTACCGCCAATTTCATTTAGTATCTCCTTGCAAAATCAGTTTTAAGTTAATGCCTGTTATCTATCAAATCATCCAGCTCCAACACCAAGCTAAGATTGAACCACCCCTGTTCATCAATTTCTCCGGCAACATGCCCCGCATTCGATATCCAGGTCATCCCGGATTCCATCCGAATCCATACTGCGTAGGTTGGAATGAAAAACAGCTCAATACCCAACGTGGTTTCTTTCTGTACCGTGCCGGTGGGGAATGGTTCGTCATACCCTGCTTCCACCGTAAACTGCAGATAGGTGGTGTCAAACTGTGCCGTGATGCTTCCTTTCCCTTTTCGCAGATAAGAAGCCGTCAGTGCACACTGCAAATTGGGTCGCACCCATTGTGACACCGTCATCATCAATCGATCTAAATCATTCCCCAGTTCACACCCCAATGGTTGTCCCAGGTGCAAATATTTTTCATGCGGGCTTTTGCTGTTATATGTCCGATTGGTGACTCCCAAATATTCCAGCGTCGTCACTGCATTTGGAACTACCGGCAAATTGGTGAATCGCGTGCCCACCAACCACCCGATTTCGTTGGGTTCCAAGTCTTCCGGGATTTTCTTCTCGATTTGTAGGTCGTCGATCATCAGTTCCCCGTAGAATTCCAATCCCTGGAGCGGAAACCAATCCCAATCCAGCATCACGAAGATATTTCCCGCCCCCTTGCGGTTCAACACTTCTCCGTGCCAGTAGAGGAATGGATTAAGGAATTGCAGTTCAAACGTCCGGTTCGGACCCGCGTAAAGCACCGCTTCTGAAATCCCGATTGACAACCGGCGATGCGGTCGAAACCAGATCCGATGCAGTGCTAAATATCGTTCGAGCGTTTCCCCCGGAAATCTATCGTACATCATGGTGTCGAGCTGGACGGTAAGAAATGAGTATCGAAAATTTTTCAAAGATGCTGAAATCCACAGCCCATCCAGCGGCAGCGAATAATCCGACAGCAGCATATGCACTGATTTCCCGGAACCTATTTCATGCCGATCGCGACCGAACTGCAGATCGAAGATACGACCGTCGTAACGGAAATATCCTGCTTCTGCATACCCCGCAATTTCATTCCACACTTTGCCGTCGTAAGTTGGATCGTCAGGCAAATGCGAATCCATCCGCAGCCTGGCATGCGCCGCTATGTTGGACTTGAATTCAACTCCAACTTGAGCAATGGCAATCCCGTCCGTCTGAGTGTCTTGATCCTGAATAACCGCTAAATCTCCTTGGAACCGCAACCCGATATCGCCTTTTAGGGGTGGCGCTTCACCGCCTACCGGCGATATAACTTGCCCCACCGCCTCTTCGAAGAGGTCCGATAAGCTCTTTTTCGATGATATAATTTCTGCAGCAAACTCCCGTTGCAGCAATTTCAATAATCTATAGACCCGCTGCGGATGTTGTTCTTCAATTTCTTGAATCACTGCAGCAGCAATTTGTCCCCTTGTCAACGGGCGTTCCGACAAGTTTAAGGTACTCAGAATCCCCTGCAATTGCAGTTCTTCAAGCACATCATACGTCCAATGATAGGTGGGTAACGTTTCCGATTCCAAGCCATAAACGGAGATCACCAGTGTCAGCACCAATAACAATGCCACGTTTACGCAGAGCAATGTTCTCATCAGTGAATACTCCCCGAATGGGTACATGCTTCCCGCAGGCAGGTTATCCTTGTTTCAGCCGTTCCCGAAAGTAAGCCGAAATGGAGTGTTCCAAAATCAGGTGGATGTCTTCCACATTGCCGTAATCACGACTGGAGATGGTGATATGATAATCCACCATATTTTTCAATTTCCCCCCGCCAAATCCGATAAAGCCGATGGTGGTAGCGTCGTGTTCCGTGGCGCATTCCACCGCTTTGAGCATATTAGGTGAATTTCCCGACCCGGTAATTACGATTACTATATCTTCCGGCTGAATCAGGTTTTTCAACTGCTCCGAAAACACATCATCATACCCGATATCATTCGCCAGGGCGGTTAGAAGCGGGACATTGTCGTTCAGGCTGATTACCCGAAACCGCCCCTTGCCGGGCTGCACCGTGCCTTTACCCAAATCGCAGGCAAAATGTGATGCGGTCGCCGCCGACCCTCCATTACCCATGATAAAAATCTGGCTGCCACGTTTATATGCCTGATAGATGACATCTACTACGGTTTCGATGTCAGAAATGGGCAGTTCCTGAATGGCTTGATTTAGGTTGTCAAGATAGGTCATTATGAAATTATTTGACATATGTGATTTCCTGTTAAATCTACCCTGTGTGGGTTGGGATCTTTCGGATCCTGACTTTGTTCCTACTTTGCCGGATACCTGCGAAGATTAAATATCACCTTGGAACCATCTTGTTCCAGAAAGAACGGCAATTCCGCCAATCCCCTCAAAGCATGCCGTAGGCTATCTTGTTGTTCCCTCGGAACATACAGTATTAAGAAACCACCACCGCCAGCTCCGGAAATCTTCCCTCCCAATGCACCGGCATCCAATGCTCGTTCATAGACTTCATCAATTTGAGTATTGGAAATCCGGGACGCCAATCGCTTTTTCAACTCCCATCCAAGATGCAGGTTCCTGCCCACAGCATGAAACGTGTCCGATAATATCGCTTCCTTAACTTTAGGAACCTGATTTTTCATCTTCGTCAGTACTTCCAGGTGATCGGCGGTCTGTTCCCGCTGTTCGGTTAAAATATCGGAAGATTTTCGCGTGGTGTTGGTGTAAAACAGTAGGAGATTAGACCCGAACCGCCGCCAATCGGTGTCATTCAGCAGCACCTTTTCTACATCCACCGACCCGTCCTTATGAAACACAATAGTCCGGATTCCGCCGTACGCGGCAATATATTGATCTTGCTTACCAATCGGCTTTTTGCAGATATCGATTTCGATTTCGCACGCTTCCCGTGCTAATTGTTCTGCAGGTACTTGCTCCCCTTGGTATTGATAGAAGGCGTTCAGAAGTCCCACCACCAGGGACGAACTGGATCCCAATCCGGATCCTTCCGACGGGATATCCGCCAAAGTTGAAATCTCCACTCCCTTATCAATCCCGGTTTTCTTCATCGCTTCCCGGATCAACTCGTGTTTGATATCGTTCACATGATCCACGGTCTCGTTCCGGGAATAATTCAACACGATCCGGTCATCGAACCTTGCTTTTATGATCACAAAGATATACTTGTCGATGGTGGAACTAATCACCATCCCGTTTTCATGACGGTAATAGGCTTCCAGATCGGTTCCCCCGCCGGCGAAACTGATTCTTAGGGGTGTCTGGGTAATGACCATGCTTAGTTTCCTTTTATGAGTAGCTCTAACGCCTTCTGCTGTGCCAAC
>CBDVBD010000201.1:0-4627 GCA_965372135.1 uncultured bacterium
ACATCAGTGAGAGGGCGATTTACATGATTAATCCATAAAATTCGCTTGGGACTAGGAACAGCCCATAATGTAGGCAGGATATCAAAATCATCCAGACCTGAATATCCTAGGACCACGAGATCATGGTTCCGGAGTAGGAGGTGGAGAGCTTTTCGTTTCCACGGTTCCAATTGAAATAATTCGTTTTTTCCTTGTGCAATCTGGGTTAAAGTCACTTGAATGGATTCACGACACTCTTGCTCGCGACGGACATCAAAAAGGGCACCATGAAGTTTGTGGATGTGATACTGTTTACGATGTATACCCAATTTTGTTAACAAGGACATTTTGAACGACTTTCTCCTGTGGTATGCTTCCCAATCTTGACGTAATTCCTTTGAAATGCTGAACATACAACCACATAAAAAGATAGTTAATATATTCTGCGGCATATAATATAGTAAATTTTCGTTAAATGTCAAGTGTTTTTTTTAGTATCACTTTTTTAATTTTAGAGCTGCGAAATTTCATTAGCAGCAAATCCTTGGAATCCCAAATAGGTTGATGCTGAAAGAAAAAACCGATGCCGCCACCAAAACAGCCCTTTCTTCTTCAGTCGGGTGAACAAATCAAGTTCGATAATCGTTTAATTCTGCCCACAATAGTACAATAGGCTGCAACCTTCTATTTCAAATTAACCTTCCCATTTACCCTTCTGGTTATCATCGTTATACAATTTCATTTTCCCTCACATTAAGAAGCACTTGCATTCTGCTATTTAGTTTATTTGAGCGGATTACGAAAACATTCTACCCTAATAAGTACTGCTTCTTTCTTTCCTAAATATTCCTATCCATAACGCAAGACAGACTTCTTTGATTATTAAATACACCAAGGTTCAGATACAAAAAAAGGGAAATAACGATATGCTACTAACGTGATTCAGTGATTGAATCGATCTACGTGCCAGCGATTCTGATTCTTTGGTCTAAAAAATTTATTCTCGATTAAGAAATCACTTGATTTATATTTAGATAATAATTATATTTCATATATTTATAAAATGACTGTGGATGAACATCATAAAGCCATATTCAACTGAAACATTCACACCCTGATTCGACATACGAATAACCGGTTATTAATGGATAGTCACTTGAATTTGCAGTATGTCCTTCTCATCAATGCCCTGAAATAAAAGTTGTTTCCAGGCGTTCGGATCATCAAGAATGGATACAACAAAACTATATTTGTTCTTTCTACCACTTATTTTATGCACATTAATAACAGTGATGATTAATCATAATGGGTCATTAGTGTTAAAAATAATTTGATGATAAATTGTAAACTTGAGGAGAAAACCATGAAAGCCCACACTTTGGCAATCACCTTAACGGTCATTTTAATGGCCCTAACCGGTGCATTCGCCGATGTCCCCAACCAGTTTAACTATCAGGGGACATTAACCGATACCAGCGGGAACCCGATCACGGGTACTGAATCCATGACATTTTCGCTGTATGCAGACTCTACGGGTGGAACATCCCTGTGGAGTGAAACTCAAGCCACCGTGTTTGGTGATGCGGACTCATCTCATCATGTATGGGGAATTCATGGGAATTCCCGTAGTCGATGAAGAATATCGTATCTACGAATGGATTGCTCCCGGCATCGGCAGCGTGGCTACCATTCAATCTTTGAGCCATGAAACCAGTTGGTATTTCACTACCGCCACCGGATTTTACCGTTTGTTCGACAGTAATTTAGGCGGGGATTTAGTGGCGCCATCTATCTCAAATGTTACCGACCTGGACGACACGCCGTCACCCGGTCCCTACACGGTGGAAGCCACCATCACCGACGGCAGCGGTATCGATTCCGCAGCCATTTTCTATTCCATCGCTGGAGGTGCGTACCAGACTGATGGTCCCGTGGGCATTGCCGGTGATGTGTACACTTTCGAAATCCCTGAACTCACAGGATCCCCGATACAGGAAGTCCGCTATTATATCTGGGCTCGGGACGGTTCCGTCAATCAGAACCAGGCTACCAATCCAGCCGATGCCCCGACTTCATACTATTCCTTCAATTGGATATTCGATAATATTCCCCCCGAATTCGCCGATGTTACCGTCTGGCCCTCACCCACCACTTTCAACGGTCCCTACCCGGTGGAAGCCACTATCACCGATGATAACGGTGTGTTATTCGCATCTATCCACTACAAGTTCGGAAGCGATGACTGGCAGGAATCGATAGCCGACAGCAGTTCCGGTGACCAATACTACTTTACCATTCCCGCTATCACCGCCACCACCATCATTCGCTATTATCTGGAGGCGGTGGACGATTCCGGTTTTTGGAACACTGGGTGTTATCCACCTGCCTGCGATTCGGGACCGATCGTATTCTATGCCATCTATACTCCTCCCGGCGATCCAAGAGCCATCGATGATTTGACCATCGAGATCGACAATACCGATGTGCTCCTGGATTGGACAGCCATCACCGAAGATGTCAATGGCAATCCCATTACCGTTTCCTACTATAATATTTACCGCGGTATGGAAGCTGACGGATCCGACGCCGTAATCATCGACACCACCACCAATGATTCCTACACCGATACCGGTGCTGCATCCGATTCCACCAGATACTTCTACAACGTCCGAGCAGTAGCACCCTAAATGATTAAAGTCAGATTAATATGTCATAATAGTAAAAGGTCATACGTTGATGCTTGACCCTTTGTTGTTGAAGGTAGAAATATTCTGTTTTAGGTTTCTAAGGAATCGGAACTTATTAGGTTATTTTGCCAGTACTTATCCCCAATCAGATCCACCGATTCGCATACTGTAAAATCAGTCACCGACCCCTCATCCGAAGTCACCTGAATCCGCTGCGGTACTACGTTGACCGGTTCCGATTGGGAAAACTGCGAGGCTCCATATCCTGCCAAAAATCCGATTAAGATCAAAGCGGCGGCTTTGAACAGCGTCACAGATCGGAAGCGCTTTATCACTGGCAAGGGATAGAATTCTCGGTCAATTTCCGGCTCGATACTCCCAATCATTTCCGTCTGAACTTGTAACTCTTCCAATCGCTGACGGCACGGTTCGCATTCTGTCAAATGTTCCTCAATCTGTCGTGTTTCATCGGCGTTTAACAGCGCTAAAACGAGCTTCAGCAGTTGATCTTCATTCGGATGACTCATTATATCAATCCTTTCGCTTGCATTGCCTCCCGGCATGCCCTTACCGCATAGAAAATCCGTGATTTCACCGTTCCCAACGGGAGTTTAGTGACATCTGCGATTTCCTGGTAACTCTGTTCCCCATAAAATCGTAAAATTAAAATATCCCTGTGCTTGGGTTCTAATGCCCTGACAGCCTGTGTCAGATACACATCCCGTTCCTTTTTTAACACAGCTTCCAGAGGTCCCGGATTTTCGTCCACCGCATCATTGTTATCCAGTTGACTATGTCTCTGCGTCCGCTGCTTGTCTTTTAGTGCCAATCGATATGCGATAGTGGATAAATACGCCTTAAATCTACCACTGCGATGTTTAGGAGCGTTGCGTACCAGATGTACGAAGGCTTCCTGAACGATATCCTTGGCGGCATCCATAGACCCCGTAATCAGAAATGTCATGGTGATCAACGAATGGTGATGCCGCTGGATGACCAGTCGCCAGGCGGTTTCATCTCTTTTTCGAGCACGATCTAATAAGTCCCAATCATCGCTCATTGAGAAATTCCTAAACCCCGGTACCACTGTTGAATTTCCGGGATGTCCTTAATCCCGCACCACATCTCGGTCATACCGTCGGAATACTCCTGGGACAACCAGTGAGCCACATGATCCTGATACCAGTGAAATAGCGGTAACCTATAAGCGGTAATCTTATCATTGGTAGATTCAATCCATACCTGTATGCCACTTGCATAATTGGATAAAATTGACTTAGCGGCATCGGCTTTAGTGGCATATCGAATCCGCCAGCTATCCATCCCGCCAGTACGAAATTGGTTAAGCACGATATCTATTGTACGATTCAGTTCCGCTTCATAGGACTCATTAAGCGGGGTGACAAGGGTAGCTAATGCAAAGGGATGCCCATTGTCCCAATATTTCTGCAATGGCTCTGTCTTATACATCGTCCAGGCGAAATACACCGGATGCCCCACTTTTTCCGCTGTTTCAATAATCTTAGTAATCAAGGTATCTCCATAAGGGCCACTATACGGAATATCGCCTCCTTTTGCTTTGATATCAGCTATTATACTCTTGCGCATATCTTCCAGCTTTTTCTTGGTGATAAATCTCGGCAGCCCGTGTTCCATCATGTAGAGCGGATACCATTCGGTATTGAGCAGCGACCGGTTCACGATGGTTACATCGGAACGGAAATCCAATATCCGCGTCAACACCCATCCGGGGTAGGTATCCATGTCCCCGTTAGTAATCAGGATGGCGTTTTCCTTTAGCGCCAAAAGTTTATTATAGTTATAATCCATGATTTCTTCCCCAATGGCGCCTCCTTCCAACAGTTTTCTGAGTGCCAAATCCATTTTTTCTTCTTCCCCCTGATCCATGTAGATTGTTACTAACCCAAACCAAGGATCCACAAGGGTAGGGTCCAGCTCCG
>CBDVBD010000202.1:0-4487 GCA_965372135.1 uncultured bacterium
ATGAGAGCGCACAAGGATGGTATGACAGAGCCATCAAGATGGATCCGGATGATCGGGAAGCATACAGTGAATTAGCTGAGCTATATATCGCCACCGGGAGTTTTCAGGACGCTGACTCTATGGTTTCCCGGGCTAAAGAACTTTCGAAAAAGCCCGGAGAGATGATTCACTCATTGTTTATGGAGACCTTAGTCAAGGTTCTATCCGAAAAGGAATATGACCAAGCTCTTAAAGAGCTGATCGCTCTAATGAAACAGGGGAGATACTTTAATTTAAAAGCTGCTGATTTTATGCAGGAATTAAGGTTTGTGGAAAAGAGCATAGATAATTATACCCTTGATCCAGAAAGAAAACGTTTAGCCGAGCGCATAATTCTACTGGTCAAAGGTGAGATAAAACCAGAAGAATTTGAGTGATTATATTCATTTTACTGACCCGTAGTATACCGTGTTCAGTATCTATTCTTTGCAACTTGGCTAAAGATCTGATTAACTGCTGGCACGTTCATTGCAGATAATAAATAAGGATGATTAGCTGGCTGACTGCCAATTGATACTTAGAAACAGCGATTACTGTGTATTTTCTGCAACTTATGCTGATAAATCCTGTATTTTAGGTACCTCATCAGTTCCGAAAAACACGCATGTTTTGCACGATTATTCCCTGGGAATGCACGCTTTCCTGGGGTAATTGGTTAATGCACATCCACGAAATTTTATTATTGATATAGCTAACCCTGAGGTTAAAGATGACGAGTAGATTATCATCCACTAAACTTTTCCCCTGGTTGATCTTAGCGGGGTTGACAATTTGTACTGTTGCCAATGCTGGACAGATGTCTCTGGTACGGGTCATGGTGGACGATCCCTCCCCCGATCACGTACTAATCTCCGTGGAGATCCCGGAACTTTCCCGGGAAGTTGTCCGCACCTTACAAGGCATCCAGGATCGCTGGCGGATTCCCGATGAGCAATTCCTTGCCATTCCCGGGCAGCCGGAGGTACCGATTATTTCCCGCATGGTGCAGGTTTCCGAATCCGGCTGGGTGGAAGCCAATATTCTGTATATCGAAGAGGAAGAAATTCCCGCATCCCCTCAGGGTCCGGTCCGATTTCCGGTGAACGAAGCTGCCGGGGATATGGAAGTCCGGAATACCGGTGATACTTCTCCCAATTGGACGGTGCGATTGTCCGAACCGGGGATTATGGGTGGTGTGCGAATTGCCTCCCTGTCGATTGCTCCGGTGCGTTATGACGCTGAAAACAATCTATACCGTGTGGTGCGCCGGATTCAGGTGTCCGTGGTTAACCTGGGCGGCAATGCCCCTAACGCCCTTGAAAGAACCAGACCTATCGCACCGGCATTTGCGGAAATGGCGCAGGGCATGATCGTCAACTGGCGTGATTCCAGTCCCGTTTACTATGGGGATCTGCGCGGTCGGTACCTGATTATTGCCGGTGACATCTTCCTCAGTCCTGTCAATTACCTGGCGCCATTGGTGGAATGGAAGCGACAGAAAGGATACGAAGTGTTGTTGGTGGGAAAATCCACAGCCGGTAACACCAATGATTCAATCCGGAATTACATCCAAGACGTTTACGACAGCGACGGTCCCCCTTTGTCCCATGTCCTGTTGGTGGGTGACTGCGAGGGTACCAATGGGATTCCGGCATTTACCATTCTAAGCCCAAATCCTGCTCATCCCGGTGAAAATGCTTCAGACCACCCTTACTCTATGATGGAGGGCGTAGATTATTTTTCGGATGTGTTTGTAGGGCGGTTGTCCTCAAATGCCATCGATAAAGTTAGGACCATGGTCAGCAAAATTGTCAAGTACGAAAAAACTCCCTATACCGGGCAAACGGATTGGTTTCGGAGTGCCACCGTGGTTGCCGGGAACTACACGGACACTGGATTGACACCGTTAACCCCGGTCTGGACCAGTATATGGATACAGGAGAAAATGGAAGCCCATGGATTTACGCGGGTGGACACCCTCTTCTACTGGGGTCCCGGTCACCCCGAGCCATCCCCAGTCGCCATTGCGGGAAGCATCAACCAGGGTGTCAGCTTTGTATCCTATCGCGGCTTTGCCAACATTCAAGGCTGGCTATATCCACACTTCGATCGCGGGCATGTCGGTACCTTGTCGAATGAACACATGACTCCCATTGTCACCAGCTTCGTCTGTCGTACTGGTGATTATTGTAACGAGGTAAATCCAGGATTTGGAGAAAAATGGTTGGTCATTGGCACCTACTTTAGTCCCAAGGGGGGCGTAGCTTTCATAGGTGCCACTGACCTTTTCACCAACACTCGTTTCAACAATCCCCTGGCTGCAGGATTCTATACCGGAGTGTTCGACCAACACCTGCCTCACCTTGGGCAATCATTGCTGCGCGCCAAAATGGAACTCTACAACGGATTCCCCACCGAACATGATTTCGGAGAATACTGCGAATTCTACTTCTACGTTTACAACTTACTGGGTGACCCCGAACTGGATGTCAGAACCGCTGTTCCCACTGAACTCGATGCCGATTATCCCGCTTCAGTACCGGTAGGCGCCAGTTTCGTAGAGGTAACTACCCGGGTTGAAGGCGGTGGCGTGCTGCCCAATTGCCGAGTCACCATGTACAAGGACGGTGAAACACATACCACTACCTCATCAGGAGAAACGGGGACGGTAATGATGCCAGTGTCTTTGGAAACCACAGGTGATCTATATTTGACCGTTTACAGGCACAACAGCGTGCCTTACGCTGATACTATTGATGTGGTCACCGAATCCGCCTATGCGGGATTATTTTCGGTTTCCTATCTTGCCGGCGGTGATGAAGTAGTGAGTCCCGGAGAATTAGCCACTGTCACCGTGACTTTGAAAAACACCGGAATGGAGTCCCTTAGCGGCATAACAGCCACCCTGTCAACTACCGATACTCTGGTTGAAATAACTTCACCCAACACCAGTTACGGGACTATTGCAGTGGGAGATACCGCTCAGGGCTTCTTTACTTTCTTGGTAGAGGAAAGTACGATACACAACCATCAGGCGCAAATGACCTTGACCGTTACTGCTACAGGGCAAGGTCCTTGGACACACAATTTTTGGGTGCCGATTTGGGCATCCTATCTGGCTGTTGAAGAAGTGGTGGTCGATAACAGCGGCAATGGAATATTGGATCCAGGGGAAACTACGGACATTAGCTTCACCTTGTTGAACGAAGGCGTCATTACCGCCGAAAGCTTCCATATCGAGCTATCAAGCTGGAGCGACGCTATCACGTTTCCCACAACCGTCGCTAACTACCCCTCCATCCCGGTCAATCAGTCCGCATCCAATAGCAACGCCTTAACCATAACCGCTGCATCCGGTGTCACTCCCGGGCACCTGGCGAATCTGGAATTGGCGATGGTGGTTGAGGGTGATGTGATCCAGGTGATGCGCACCGCCATTACCATCGGCGATCCCGACACTACCGATCCTCTGGGTCCCGACCACTACGGTTACTATGCCTACGATTCCGACGACCAAAGTTATTCCGAAGCTCCCACCTTCAATTGGATCGAGCTGGATCCTGCCCTGGGCGGCTCCGGAGCCACCGGTCATTTGCTGGAAGATGACGAATCTGTGGTTGTTAGCTTGCCCGATACTTTCACTTATTACGGTCAGGACTTCGATGAAATCACGATATGCTCCAACGGCTGGATATCCTTTGGCGAAACCTGGATGGCGAATTTCCGCAACTGGCACCTGCCGTCGGCATTGGGTCCCCCGAATTTAGTCGCCGCCTTTTGGGACGACATCCGCGGACAACCCGTCCATCCAGACACTTTGGAACCTGCACCGCGGGAAGTGTGGACCCGCGATGACGGCGACCAATTTGTCATCGAATGGAGCGAATGGTATAACCTCTACGGTTACTCCACTGCGGAATTCTATGAAGCCACTTTCGAAATCATCCTGGTGGATCCGGATGCCAGCCCCACCGTGACCGGTGACGGCGAAATCATCATGCAGTATCAGAACATCGAAAACATCGACGCCAACAGCAATTTCGCCACAGTCGGCATCGAAAATCAACATCATACTCAGGGATTGGAATATACCTTTGCTGCTTTGTATCCGCCCAGTTGTTCGCAACTGAGGAGCGGATTGGCGATTAAATTCACTACCGACCCACCCGACAATTTCGAAGGCGTAGAAAATCGCCCGCAGCCGGTTCCGGACCGGATTGCCCTGCTTCCCGGATACCCGAATCCGTTCAATTCCCAAGCCACTTTCCCGCTGGAACTGTCCCAACGTGAGCATGTAGAGATTACCATCTATAATATCATGGGGCAGAAAGTGCGCGACTTGCGGAATCAGGTGATGGATCCCGGTCGATACCGGATTGCTTGGGATGCCGGCGCTTTACCCAGCGGCATCTACTTCGTGGCGATGAACGTCGGGACAGTGCACCAGGTTCAGAAAATTGTGCTGCTGA
>CBDVBD010000203.1:0-4464 GCA_965372135.1 uncultured bacterium
GTCTTGATCCGCCCTAAATCAGTAGCCCGCCATACAATCTTAAAATTATCAAACACTTTCCGAGCAGCTTCCCGGCCACCCCGAAACCCAAATGACATCAGATAACCATACCGGTTAACCGGCTCGCCGTAATCATCTTCGGAATCCACTAATACCATATATTTCTTCGCAAGGTCATGCAACGGATGGTTGGGCAGACCCAAATAATCCACCTGTTCCACCTTGGGATGTTGATCCAAATATTCCGCCACAGTCATGTTGTTCCGGCTGAACAGATCGATCCGTGACCGCAGCGTCCGATTTTCGCTCATCGTGATCAACGCATTGAATGGCGATATACAAGGACCATTATCACGATAGGGCCAAAATTTAACCCAAGTTGCAAAATCCGCTTTGGCTTCATCTTCCAGAATGTTGCTGGGGATATCCTTACGACTGATGATGGCACCGGCAATCCCGAATCCACTGGCAGTCATAGCTTTGGTGGCGGAATGGATCACTATATCCGCGCCATGCTGAAACGGTCTCATCAATGCAGGAGTTGCAATCGTGGTATCCACGATCAAGGGAAGATTTTGGGAATGCGCCAAATCGGCTACCTTTTGAATATCGAAGAACGCCAAACCGGGGTTGGAAGGCAGCTCCCCATAGAGGAATCTGGTATTTTCGTCGATCTTGGATGCCCATTCGTCAAGGTTAGTTGGATCAACCACCCAGCGGACATCCACGTCCTGATCCTGCATCCGTCGTGCCGACCACTGCTGAAATGTTCCCCCGTAAATATTCGCAGTCGTCACGAAATTCATCGATTCGTACTGCCCCTTTTTCCGCCGTACCAGGAAGGGATCAGTCGCACTGACGATGGCGCTCATCCCGGAAGCAGTCGCCACACAGGAAGTCTCCACATCACACTGGTAACCCTCCATCAACGCCATTGCCCATTCCAAGTAATATATTGTCGGATTTGCGATACGGCTGTAACACCAGTTAGGAATTAGATAAGCCAGCCCCGCTTCCATCTCATCGGAATCGCGATACGCTTGCGAAGCACTAAGATACAAGGGTTCGATTACCGACCCCTGGTTCAACTCCAGCGCTTCCTGCATATGATATAAGCCATGCACCGCAATCGTGTCGAATTTCCATTTCCTGGCGATGCGCACCCGCTCCGCGCGTTCCGCCATAATCTGGTTTCCGATATCGATCCGACGCTGCAATCCCGGGCTGTAGTTCGGCTGATCTGACATTACTGTCTCCCTTTCCGGTCTTAAATTACAAATTGAAACATACTACTTTCGGTTCCGTCATTTCCTGCAGGGCGAATTTGATCCCTTCCCGCCCCAATCCGCTGCCTTTCACACCCCCGAACGGCATCATATCCAACCGGTAATCGGTGGAGCCATTGATCATAATCCCGCCCACGTCCATTTCCTGGATCGCTTTGTGTGCATTGGCGATGCTGGTGGTAAATATCGCACCATGCAGTCCGTAATTCACTTCATTGGCTTTCTCGATCGCCTGTTCCAAAGTCTGAAACCGGTACATACACACCACCGGACCAAACACTTCCTCCACATCCAGCTTACACCCAAACGGCATATTTTCCAGCACCGTAGGCTGACAAACCGATCCTTCCCGATGATGACCTGTTAATAAATTTGCACCGCCTTGAATCGCCTCTTCGATCCATTCCTCCACCCGGATTGCGTCCCGCTCGGTGATCATCGGTCCCATGTCGGTGTCCTCATCCAACTGATATCCAACTTTTATCTTCTTGGTTAATGCTACGAATCGTTCCACAAACTGGTGGTATATCTTATCCTGCACCAGCAGCCTTTGCACCCCGATACAGTTCTGTCCCACCGCCCAGAAACCACCGGACACACACGATTCCACCGCCGGCTGCAGGTCGCAGTCCTCCATCACGATCACCGGCGCATTGGAACCCAATTCCATCCCGATTTTCTTCAACCCGGTTTTCTTAGTAATTTCCAAACCCACTTCCAGTCCACCCGTGAAAGAGATCATCCGCACCCGTTCATCTCTCACCAACGGATCGCCGATCTCGCTGCCGTATCCGGTAATGATATTGAGTACTTTGGGCGGTAATCCCGCATCCATCAAGGCTTCCCCCAATTTCAGCGCCGACAGCGGCGTCACAGTAGCAGGCTTTAATACCATGGAATTACCCCCGGCGATTGCCGGTCCCACCTTATGCGCCACTAAATTCAACGGATCGTTAAACGGCGTGATCGCCGCAATCACTCCAATCGGGAATCGGTAGTAATATCCCCACCGTTTTTCAGACCCTTCGATGCTGTCAAAAGGCAACGTCTCCCCCACGATCCGTTTCACTTCTTCAGCAGCGATGGTCAACGTATTGATAGCCCGGAACGTTTCTTTACGGGCTTCATTGATGGTCTTGGAACCTTCGGAAGCGATAGTCCGTGCGAAATCCTCGAAATGATCATTCACGTAAGCAGCGGTCTTTTTCAGAATAGTGGTCCGCTGATGCACCGGCATCTTTCGGGCAATCTCAGCCCCTTCAACCGCCGCGGCAATCGCCATATCCACGTCTTCCCGTGACCCTTTGGGCACCGTATCGATCACACTGTTATCGTATGGGTTACAGACGTCGATGTGTTCCTCACGATCCTCCCATTGCCCATCTATCAACATCTTCATGGTGTGCTCCTGGAAAAGTCAGTTTCGGTATGGTAAGATATAATCGGAATTTGAGAACTAAATCACAATCGATACAAAAAATTATTGCAATGTACGATGGATGTCCAACAAGTCGGTTAGGATGGAATACCCGGTTTCCATTTTCCCAGCGCCGGGACCAACCACCGTGATATCCTGCAGGTAATCGGTGGTGAATGTCAGCGCATTAGTGGCGCCCATCACCGACGCTAACGGATCACTCAGGGGAAGTTGTTGAGGAGATACACTGGCAACGATTTCTCCATCCACGATCTTAGTTTCCCCGATCAGCTTCCAACGCCTGCCGGCTTCCCGTGCAATCTCTATGTCCTTAAGGCTAATGCCGGTAATACCTTCCCGATCCACATCCCCGGTGGAGATGTTACCTCCCATCACCACATTGGACAAGATCACCACTTTCGCCAACGCGTCCCACCCCTCCACGTCGCCGGTGGGATCGGCTTCCGCATACCCCAAATCCTGTGCCCGTTTCAGAACATCTTCATAGGCTGACCCCTGCTCCATTTCGCTGAGGATGTAATTAGTGGTACCGTTCAGGATACCTCGTATGCAGGTAATATCGCATCCCGCCAGGCTTTGTGTCGCCATATTAATGATCGGTGTTCCCGCAACCACCGTCCCTTCGAATCGAAACTGGGCATTGTTCAGATCCGCTAATTCCTGCAACTCACGATACGCCACCGCCACCGGACCCTTGTTAGATGTAACCACGTGCTTACCGTTTTCGAATGCTGCCTGACAGTGATCTATCGCCGGCTGACCGGTCTGGACATTGGTGTAAGTCAGTTCGACAATGACATCGGCGTTGCTGTTCCTAATGGTTGTCAATGCATCCCAGCCTTTTAACCCACCCGGATATTCCTCTAAGCTGCCGACGGCATCCAACTCCAAAAGCTGGTTGATATTTAATCCGTTTTCATGATATACCGACCCCTTCTTGAAGTCCGATACCGCCACAATCGAGTACTCGAATCCATAGTTCCCTTTGAGGGTGGATTCTTTCTCCCGCAGAATTTCCACCAACCCATTCCCCACAGTCCCGAATCCGATCAATGCCAGTCGATACATAGTTTCCTCACTGATTTACGCAGTGCGTTATCCGGATGATTCCTTCTTCGTAGAGGGTGTTTCCTCATCCACAGGAATCTTGGTTTCTTGTTTTAAAGTGTTCAAGATAAAGTAAGTCTTTAGCTTGCTGATGCCAGAAAAGCCGGTTAGTTTGTTGCGCAGGAATCGTTCGTATTCCTCGATGTCTTTGACCGCAACCTTCAACAGGTAATCCTCTTCGCCCGTGACGTGGTGGCATTCCAGCACTTCAGGGATTTTCTGGATTTCGGTGACGAATTCCTCAATGGCATCCTGCCGATGTAACCGCAATGATACTGCCACAAATGCCATAGTACCATGATCCAGCTTCTTCGGATCCACCAACGCCACATATTTTTTGATTACACCGCTTTTCTCGAGCTTCTTCACCCGTTCAAGCATGGGTGGAGGCGATAATCCCACTTCCTGCGCCAATTTGGCATTGGTGATCCTGCCGTTATCCTGCAGCAGGTTCAATATCTTGCGGTCAATATGGTCCAACGAATTTTGCATAAATTCCTCCGACAGGCATAATATAATGTATTCCGATAATAATGTCAAGAATAATTTTGTCTATAAGCTGGTTACCGGAATATCGTTATGAATCAAGTGACATTTTCGTAATTAATGTATGTATTACACTTATTGATCTAC
>CBDVBD010000204.1:0-4419 GCA_965372135.1 uncultured bacterium
ATTTCAACACTTGGAAAATTTGAGAATCCACTAATATTTACAAAGACTTCAGAACCATATAAGGATACATCCACAACAGCAGAAATTGAAATTGGGGAAATTCCTGCGGGTCCCGCTGGTCCTTGATCACCTTCACACCCGCACATTGTAAAGAATGCTGCAAACGTAAGACAAGCAAGGATTGAGTATAGATTTTTGCTCCACATGATCACCCTCCTTTTTTGATTTGGATATCAGGATCCTTGTGATCCTGACCTACTAATTCGGGAAACTAATTATCACTCGCAAGAGAATCCGCATCAATTACCTTGTACTCGCGCACTTCGCCACGTAATATTCCCTCAGCATCCCCTTCAATATTTCCAACTTGGTATGACTGAGGACCATAAGATGCGATAACATCAACTGTACAATAAATCTGATGCAGTGATTCAATTTCTTCAAGATTCGGAAACATCACCGATGGTGCGACCTTCATCACAGTATCAACTACCATATAAGATAAATTCACTTGAGAAACATGGAATTCTCCATCGTAATAGTGATAATAAAAACAAACATGTAAATCATAGTATTCCGAATAGGATGATGATGTCCAAGCAAAAATCGTACTATCAGTTAGGGTAATATCGGTGGCGGTATCCGGCGAAATGATCTCAAACGGACCAGGCATCATAATATTTGCCACGGCACTACCATACAATCCGTTTTCTTGAGTAAATTCTGCAAACAGTCGTACTGAATCTCCCGGTGAAAGGGGAAAATATTCATCTGTAAAAGGCACCTCGATACCCTGTCTATATACCAAATTTATTCCGTTAATCATCACCTGTGGAACTCCAAGACAGTTGTCAAAAGATACCATAATGACAGCAGTGGTATCTTGGCTGTCATAAATGTTAACACGAGCGCGGATCCTGACGGTGTCACCTCCCTGTGGTTCCGTAGATCCTTGATCGTCTTCACACCCGCACATGGTAAAGAATGCTACGACCGTAAGACAAGCAAGGATTGAGTAAATTTTTTTGCTCCACATAGTCACCCTCCTTTCTTATTTGGGTATCAGGATCCTTGCGATCCTGACCTAATAATTTGGGAAACCACTGAGGCGGTTGAGCTGAAAGAAGTTTACCCTTGCGACACCACAATGAATTGTGGTGCTAATACAACTCAGATATTCAGTTATTTATTGACAGCTATTACTACGTTGCTATTCTCAGATTTTTAATGTATTTAATTAATAATCCTATAAATATTCATGTCCTTCATTTGTGGGTAGAGCTTGCGCATCGGAAGCCAACGTTACTGTTCCGATTCTCCATGGTATAAGGGTAGAAGCGAATATGGGAACGCAGAAAATAGGTAACTGACAGACAGTCACCACCACGGATAACTTTCACGCTTCCGGTATCGGGTCCTTGTGGGTTCTGATAGGGGCTTTGGGAATAATATTCGGGGTCAAACCAATCGGATACCCATCCCCAAACATTGCCTGCCATATCATAGTTTCCATAGGGTCCGGTGGAGTTGGTGGTTTGGAATCCCTGGTAATTGCGCCCATTGTAATACCCACAGGGAGTAATGGAAACCGGTAATACGCCTTCCCAAGGGTCTCCGGAATGGACGTAGTTTGCCTGGGAAGGTTGCGGTGATGCATTTCCCCAGGGGTAGATATTTGCATTGGTACCGCGGGCAGCTTTTTCCCATTCGGCTTCGGTGGGCAGGCGCTTCCCCGCCCATTCAGCATAGGCTCCGGCTTCATGCCACAGCGTCATCACCACCGGGAGGTGTTCATACCCGGGGAGGGCTCGAAATTGTCCGCTTCCGATATCTTCGATCAATTGATACGGTAGTCCGTAGTAATATTGGGAATTGCCGTCAGACAGGAATTCCGCATACTGGTAATTGGTAACCAGATAGCGATCCAGCCAGTATTGGTCCAAGTAAACTTCATGGGCGGGTCCTTCTGTGGGGTCCAGGTTATCGATGCCCATGGTGAACGTGCCGGCGGGTACTTCCACCATACCCAAGGATAAATCCACCGTTTGGAGTGACACTTCCGGATCGGCGATGTTGCCGGCTTGATCCTGGAAATTGCCTTCGATTTGGACATCAGAGGCGTCTTCACCCCACCGGATCTCCAATCCACCTTCGAACAGACCGGGAGCGGTTTGTTCTAAATAGGCAAGCGGGTATAATGCGGTGCCTTCCGGTGATCGCAATATCAACCAAGCGGTGCCGTTGGTGTCTTCGGCGGATAAGATTAATCCAACCCAATCCGATAAACCCAGAGGTCGATTTGGGACGTCCACGATGATCCAATCGATGCTGGTCTGCCGGTCAAGGATAATGGTGTCATTAATCGGTGATGACAAGGTCGAATCATCATAGCTGACTTGCAGGTACACAGTTTTCAAACCATCATCGCCAATCAGCTCCCAGGATAAATCGGATTCGAAGGGCTGCCATTGTCCATCGGAAAAGTCCGGGTAATTGGAAATCCACATCCACTGGGCACGTAGAGCTTGGATGTGTAATGTAACGGTAGCGTTGTTGGTGAATAAGCTATCATGTTCGATCAATATTTCCGGGGCGGTATATACCCGCAGTGAATTAAGCGGCTGCGGGGTGCTTTCCCCACCGGAATACTGGGCGGAAATCCGATACCAGACAACGGAAGACCTGGGAGGATCGGGATCAAGATAGCTGAATTCCTCAACTTCCAAGTTATCCAGAGGATCCAAGTTGACTGAATCCGTCAGGCTGCGGTAGATGCGATATCCCTGCACGGTGCTTCCCGGTACCCGCTGCCATTGTAATTCCACACCGTTTTCTATGACCGATGCCTGCATTTGGAAGGGGTCTCCGCCGGTGACAGGATTGTAGGGATCAAAGGGATTGGAGTATTCCACCTCTTCCGGATTTAGGTCACAGCCGACAAGCATCCAGACAATGCCCACACACAATAGCGCGGTTCTCCAAAACATTCGGTAGTTGATATTTCTACCACTGCAGCGCAAGTTGTACTCCCACGCGGTCTTGGTCTATGGTTCCTTGGAATGATAGTCGAGTAGTGGCATGTACTTTACGTTTCCAAGGTGTAGGTGAGAATAGGATTTGGTCCAGGCAACCCAATACCCACAGTGTCGCTGTGGTTATCATCAATGTGTTTCGCCGATCTATTTTGTCCTGATATAGATCGTGTTTGGCGATCATATTCTGCCGGGCGGCATCGATAGCGTAAGGACTGATTTCTTTGATGTAGTGATCGTGGGCGATCCGGTAGTTTTCCTCAGCGTCTTCCATCTGATATTGAAGTAGTACAGTAGTGGAAACGCACAAGGCGCCCATTCCCAAGAATGCCAGCCCTTTCACGGACTGTTCGGAATACAATTGCCCGACACCGGGAAAGAGAAAGCTTCGCCAGATGGCGTTCCACCGGGTTTTGGTTTGTACCGTGATTTCCACCACGGTTTCCTGGCGTCCGGGCACCTCAATCCAAATCGGTTCCTTCAACGGTTCGAATCCTTCGGAACGGTACTTCAGCCAATGGGGACCGGCTGGGACAGTGTGACGATAGATGGGCGTGACGGCAAGCAGGGTGTCGTCCAGGCTGACCTCGGAACCATCCGGCAATCCCAGCACCGTTAATTCACCGTTTTCCGGGATCAAAGTCGCAACTAAATCCATAGGATGTCCGGCGGTGATTTCGACTTCTTTTTGATAAGGTTTGTTGTTTACCCTTTGTAGGACGATATCATGAACACCTTCAGCTAATCGGAACTCGCCGGGGGTGCGACCTCGGAATGTACCGTCGATATATATTTCTGCACCGGCAGGGTCGGATTCCACACGGAGGTCACCGTACCGCTGCAGATCTATATGTACTTCTGTGGTGCCGACTTTGGGGATGTCTATTTCGCGGGATTCCGGTAAGTAGCCAATGGAACGTACCTCGATGCGATAGGTTCTGAACCCAGGTGCAACATACCGGTAAGGCGTCTGCCCGCGTGGTTGTCCGTCAATTTGCACTTCAGCACCGGCGGGGTCTGATGTGATGACTACGATGGCTTGGCTGGCAGTGAGGGTCACATCGATGCGGGACATGACGTTGGGCTGCAGGGTAACCGCCCGTTCCCCTTCCAGCCCTTCTTTTTCCAGTCGGATTACATGGTAACCTGCGGGGAGATCATTCAGCCGAATCGGTGTTTTTACGTCAAGCCGGGTACTATCGAAAATGACGTCGGCTCCAGAGGGATCTGAGTTGATATAGATGCTGCAGCCTTCCTGACATTGTCCCACGCCAGCCGATACCAGCAGCGATATGATGAGTGCTTTCTTTAATATTGTACCATATAGGATCGGCATGTTTGATTAGTTTATTATGCTTAACCAATTGTATAATATTCATTTAAGAAG
>CBDVBD010000205.1:0-4405 GCA_965372135.1 uncultured bacterium
GCCTATTCTTGGACCCATCACTTCCCGGCGGAAGATGGTCCGGTACCCTATGGTTTAATTGGCGGGAATGTCCAACACATCACTTCCAATCCTGCCACCGGCGACGTGTGGATTGCCACCATCACCGGCTTATCATTGGTAAAAACTCCCTACCGTCAAGGCGGTGGTCCTCTAAGCACAATAAAAGTCTTTCCCAATCCCTTTCATCCGGGAGGCGGTGATCGCCTCCAATTCCATACCGTTGATTTTCATCGTGCTCTGATCTATACCATCAATGGGAAATTGATAAGAGAACTAAGCGCAGTAGAAGCCATGATAGGTTGGGATGGCACCGATGATGAAGGGGATATTGTTGGCAGTGGAATATACCTGATCTTAGTCACAAGCGCCGAAGGCAACACCAAATTGGGTAAAGTTGCCGTTGTTCGATAACACAAATTAGTCATGTTAACTCGACTATCCATATCTAACTATGCCCTTATTGACCAGGCTGAACTTGAATTCGGACCTGGGATGACTGCCCTTACCGGCGAAACCGGTGCCGGTAAATCGTTGATAGTAGGCGCTATCAGCACTCTGGTTGGTGAGCGTATTTCCAACGAAGTGATCGGTCAAAGCAGTTCTGTAACGGTTGTCGAAGGCGAGTTTGACATCACTGCAGCTCCCGATGTGAAAGCCATTGTGGATCAACAAGGATTTGATGTTACGGGTCATTTAGTACTACGCCGGGAAATCACCCCAAAACGAAGCCGGGGATTAATCAACAATCAAGTTGCCACCCTCGCTCAATTGAAACTACTAACCGAACGGTTAATGGACCTCCATGGGCAGCACGAGCACCAATCATTGCTTCGACCCGATGTTCATATGGAATACCTTGATGCCTACGCAGGTCACCAAAGGCTGCTCAATAATACCCGGAACGCCTACCAACACTATATGGCGTTGTCCAAAGAATTGAATAGCCTGGAAACGAAACTGGAAAAATTGCAGGCGGAAGAGGAACTTCGTCGCCACGAACTGGAGATGATTGAAAAAGTAGAACCACATCAAGACGAAGAAACAGCGCTTGAACAGGAGGCTCATCGTCTGGAACACGCCGAAGAATATTTTCGGCACACTCATCAAATCCTCGAGTCGTTGCATAATTCAGACCACGCAATTTTAACCCAGTTGGATGTGGTACAAAAAGAGTTGGAAAACCTGCGGTCACTGGACGCACAATGGGAGGCTATCAATCGAGACATCCAAACCGCCCATCAGACACTGAAAGAAACCGCACGCTTTACACAGGATTACCATCACAAGGTTGAAATATCCCCGGAACGGTTGGAACAAATCCATGAACGCCTCCAGGACTTATCTAAATTAAAGCGTCGCTTTGGTGGTTCAATTAAGTCGGTGCTTAATCAAGCGCAAAAACTAAAACACGAATTACAGCAGAGCTCGGATGGAGAAGATCGGCTCTTGGAACTGAAGCCGCAGTTGGAAAAAGCCTTGGAAGACTTGATTGCAACGGCAGAAGCACTAAGGCAATCCCGAAAAAAAACCACCACTCCCCTTGTAAATGCAGTGAAACGGCTGCTGTCGCAAGTCGGCATTCCAAATGCCAAGTTCGAAGTACATTGGAGCAACACTCAAGAATTACAATCGGAAACGCTTGGCGCGAAAGGATTTGACACAATGGAGTTCCGCCTTTCAACCAATCCCGGAGAACCGGCTAAGTCATTGGTTCAGGTAGCCTCAGGCGGTGAAATTTCCCGGATTATGTTGGCATTGAAAGCCGCTTTAGCCGATTCCGGTGGTACTTACACCCTGTTATTTGATGAAATCGACATTGGAATAAGTGGGAGAATTGCCAGGCAAGTTGGGGCAGTACTTCGACAACTGGCTGAACATCGGCAGGTTATTGTGATTACCCATCTGCCGCAAATTGCATCATTGGCGCATCATCATTATAAGATCTCTAAGTATCAGAAAGGCGGAAGAACCCTGACGAGGGTTTCCTCATTACGGACTGAGGCACGTGTGGAAGAAATTGCGTCCCTAATGGCGGGTGCAAAGGTGACCGAACGTGTCCGTGCCAGCGCACAAGAACTGTTATCCAATTCCAATTAACACCTAAACTGAAACATCAAAATATGGATCGGTTCGTTATCACGGGGGGAAAGCCCCTCTACGGCACAGTTCGGATTAGCGGAGCAAAAAATGCCACCCTTCCGATTATGGCGGCAACGCTTCTTGCCCCCGGTAAAACGGTACTCCGCAATGTCCCGCAATTACGGGATATTAGCACCATGTCAACCTTATTGGAACTGTTGGGGGCAAAAGTTAGACTGTCGAACGAAATCCTGACTATTGAAAGTAATGAAGTCACGAAACCCGAAGCCCCTTATGATTTGGTAAAAACCATGCGGGCATCGGTGTATGTGTTAGGACCGCTGCTGGCAAGGTACGGACGGGCTCGGGTGTCGTTACCTGGAGGCTGCGCTTGGGGACCCAGACCGGTCGATCTACATATCAAAGGAATCCAAGCTCTGGGTGCCAATGTCGAATTGGATGAAGGATATATTATCGCAACCGCACAAAAACTCCATGGCACCCGAATCGTTTTCGACATCAGAAGCGTCGGCGCTACCGGAAATGTGATGATGGTTGCCGTGCTGGCGAAAGGCACAACTGTTATTGAAAACGCTGCCTGTGAGCCGGATATTGTTGCTCTTGCTAATTTCCTAGTTAAAATGGGAGCACGTATTGATGGCATCGGCACCCCGCACCTTGAAATCGAAGGAGTAGACGAGCTTTCCCCGGCAGAAGACACCATGATACCGGATCGTATCGAAGCCGGAACTTTCATAACTGCTTGCGGGATCGCAGGTGGAGACATCACCCTGGAAAACAGTCAGCCTGAACACCTGAAAGCCGTGGTGGAGAAATCGATCGAAGCAGGATTAATAATTGAACAAAAGTATTCCTCATTGCAGGTAAAATCTGGTGGTCGCCCTCGCCCGGTGTCTATACGTACCGCCCCCTATCCGGGTTTTCCTACTGACATACAGGCGCAATGGATGGCGTGGATGAGCCTGGCGGATGGCGACAGTACGATTACCGACACCATCTACGCCGACCGCTTTACACATCTTGCGGAATTACGCCGTCTGGGAGCGTCAATAACTTTGGAAGGTAATACTGCCATTGTGCACGGTCGGGAAAAACTGAAAGGTGCTCCGGTGATGTCAACTGACCTGCGAGCCTCAGCCTGCCTGGTGCTGGCTGGACTGGCAGCCGAAGGACGCACTATTGTATCCCGGGTGTACCACATCGATCGTGGATACGAACGTATCGAACTAAAACTTCGCGAATTGGGAGCAGATATTAAGCGAGAAGAAGACAAGAACGTTTGATCCGATACCATTAACAACAACAGATAGCATTACCATTGGATTTCGTACACCTACATAATCACAGCCATTATAGCCTGTTAGATGGAGCAGTCACCGTCCAGGACTTGGTATCAAAAACCAGTGAGCTTGGCATGCGAGCTCTGGCGCTGACAGATCACGGTGCCTTGTTCGGTGTGATTGAATTCTACAGGGCTGCTAAGGCGCACAATATCAAGCCTATCATTGGATGTGAAATGTACTTGGCGCCTGAGGATCACCGGAAAAAAACCCGGTCCGGTCCCGGTGGTGATGTGGCGTTTCATGTGGTGTTATTGGTGAAGGACGAGGAAGGCTACCGCAATCTGATGACCCTGTCGTCGTTGGCATACTTAGACGGATTTTATTATAAACCCAGAATTGATAAGCAGTTACTAAAAGAATATCATCAAGGTTTGGTGTGCCTATCTGCATGTCTGAAAGGGGAAATACCTCAGGCACTGATGCATCGAGGATTAGATGTCGCACAAGAAATCGCCGGAGAGTACCGCGACATCTTCGGAGAGGACTTCTACCTGGAAATCCAATCCCACGGAATTCCGGAAGAAACCCAGATCAACCGGGACCTCCAGCAAATAGCACAAAACCTGGATATCCCTCTGGTAGCAACCAACGACACCCATTATCTGACTCGGGAACACGCTGAAGCGCAGGATCTGCTCCTCTGCATCCAGACTGGGAAAAACCGCGAAGATCAAAACCGGTTGAAACTTGCCACCCAGGAATTCTACCTGAAGAGCCACAAGGAAATGGAGCAGCTATTTCAAGAAATCCCTGATGCTATTTCCCGGACAGTTGAAGTGGCTGAAAAATGCAATCTGGACCTGCATTTCGACCAAAAGCACTTGCCACGTTTCCCGTTACCGGAAGGGGAAGAAAGCCTGGAACAACACCTGTCTAAACTCAGCCACGCCGGTCTCAGAAAACGGTTTCCCAACCCTACAACCGAAATGACTGAACGCCTG
>CBDVBD010000206.1:0-4301 GCA_965372135.1 uncultured bacterium
GAACCTACGGAATTCCATCCTTTGGATCCACCGATCATGATTATTCATTGATGGAAGGCGGAGACAATATGGCGGATATTGCGGTGGGGAGATTGTCGGTGAACAGTGCGGGGGTACTGAATGTGGTTATTAACAAATGCATCAAATATGAGCGTGATCCTTTCATGGGATCAGATCATTGGTTCACAAGAGGGTATCTCCTGGCTGGTTATAGTCATAGCACCTATTCCAACATTACCACCAAGGAATGGATAAGATCCAGGATGTACGAGGCAGGGTTTGATGATGTGGATATGAACACTCATGGCGGGGGTATCAACGCTGTTCAGATGCGCCAGCAGGTGGGAGCCGGGTGTTCTTTCTTCAACTGGCGGGGGGGGTATGTCGGTGAAATGAGTCCCGGTGATTTGAATGGCTTGGATAACGGTTGGATGCTGCCCCAGGTAGTGGTGATTACCTGTGGCACTGGGAGTTTCAGTGGATCAGGAGCCTGCCTGAGCGAAGCCTGGCTACGTTACGGGACTTATATCAGCGGCAACGGCGCCATCGGGTGTATTGGTACTGCAACCTATTTGACGCACGTCAACTTCAACAACATCGTGGACGCCGGATATTACTATGGTTTCTTTGTGGAAGGACAGCCGCAAGCCGGAATGGCGATGTTGACCGCCAAATTTCAACTATACCGGAATTATTGGCCCTGGGAAAGCGGTGGTGTGACCGGCTACTTCGATTATGTGAATCTAATGGGCGATCCGGAATTGAAAACCTGGATGGCGGTCCCCGAACAAGTGAATGTAACCCATACCAACACCATCGCAGTGGGTTGTAACCAAATCGAGGTGACGGTCACCGATGAAAGCTACCAGCCGGTGGAAGGATTATTGGTCACCGCAATGGGCGATGATTCATACGGGCGCATCTATACTGACGAGCATGGGATAGCGGTGGTGCTGGTAGGTGAGGATAATCCCGGTACTTTGTATATCACTGCCTGGGGAAGCAAATACCATCCCTACGAAGGGGAAGTGACCGTCAGTCAGGAAGATCTATGGGTCAGTTTCCAAAGCCTTACCATTGACGATGATAATATCGGCGGTACTTCGGGTAACAATGACGGGAGTTTGAATCCGGAAGAAATTGTAGATATTACGGTTACGCTCCACAATTACGGTTCCAGCCAAACGGCAACCGGTGTGGTGGGAGTTATGAGCAGCTTAGATCAGAATACTGCTCAAGTGCTTACTTCCACTCAGAACTTTCCCAATATCGCACCGGGTGCCAACGGAACATCGCACGGAGATTTCCGAATCCGGGTAGGGTCGGTGAAGGATCAGGATCAGGTACGGCTGCTGCTGGAGGTTACCGCATCCGGCAATGACCAGACATCGCTGATTGAACTGACGGTGAATTCGGGAGATGTGGAGTACGTGAATCATTCCTTTACCGGTGGAGGACTGGCACCTGGGGAAACCGAAGACTTGACCGTAACGGTTAAAAATATAGGACATCTGAACATATCCAACTCGGTGGGACACCTGTTTTCGGAAAGCAACTTCATAAGTTTCCCCGATCCTACCGCGACGTTCGGCGAAATCATCCAGAATCAGAACGGGAACAACAGCACGAATCCCTTCCAGGTGACGGCGAATATCATGACGTTCCCAGGGAGTCGTGTGAAATTGGGTATAGGATTCGATGGCGACGATGGATTCACCGACACCACGTATTTCCACATCAATGTGGGCAACGCCAGCAGCCATGATCCCACCGGTCCGGATGAATACGGATACTATGCCTTCGACGACACGGACACGGAGTATGAGATGTGTCCGGTATACGAGTGGATTGAAATCGATCCGATTCATTCTGGACCGGGAGAGTATATGTCCATCTACGATAACGGCGTAAATCAAGATGATTCGGATACCTTGCATTTACCGTTTACCTTTAAGATGTATGGGATTGAATCGGACATATTGACGGTGTGCTCCAATGGCTGGCTTGCATTGGGGGATCAACGTCAATTCATTAATTTCCGAAATTGGCATTTGCCGGGACCAATGGGACCGGATTTGATGATCGCCCCATTTTGGGACGAACTGAAAACCGGCAGCGGACATGTGTGTAAATATTACGATGCCACCAACGGATGGTATATTGTGGAATGGTCAAACTGCATTTCCTTTAGCGGTAGCTATAACGAAACATTTGAGGTAATTCTGTATGATCCCGCGGTGTGGCCCACCCTCACCGGTGATGGAATGATCAAATTCCAATACCAAAACATTACCCAAACCACTGCCAGCAGTTACACCGATAATGATTTTGCCACCATCGGTATCGAAAACGACACACAGGACATCGGTCTGGAATTGAGCTACTGGAATGCCTATTCGCCGGGGATTGCTACGGTGCTAAACGGACGGGCGTATTTCATCACCAACATGGTCAGTTTCCAGGTGGGGGCACTGGAAGGCACTGTGACCGATGAAGAAACCGGAAATCCTATCGTGGGGGCGATGATAATGATGGAAAGTGGCTCGTTTGACACTACTGATGCGACCGGGTATTACTTCATATCGGATATCTTGGTGAATCAGTACGGGTTAACCTGTACCAAGCTAGGGTATAACGACGCCAGCGCCACCGTTACCATCATGGAAGATGATACCATCACGCAGGACTTCAGCCTGTTGCATCCGGAATTCGTATTGAGCACCACTGGAATCACCAATACACTGGCACAAGGCGACACCAGCCATCATTCTTTTACGTTAACCAACGACGGCAACGGGGAATTGACCTACGACATCGACATGGATTTCCACCTGTACGATTTGGACGGGGCTTCACCCAGCGGCATGGAAACCCTTGAACCCAGACGAGGTCCGGTGCAGCCGCCGTCGGGGACGGATGATCCGTGGGAGGAGCTTCTGAACTTTAACGTCACAGCCATTGTCGATGATCGATTGATACGCGGCGCTGCGTTTGCCTGGGGATCGTTCTGGGTGGTTGGCGGCGGGGTTCAGCCGGGAGAACATAATATGATCTACCAGTTCGATCCAATGGGTAACCTCATCGGCACTCCAATCCCACAGCCCACCAATTCAGTGTACGGGTTCAACGATTTAGCGTATGACGGCGAATATCTATGGGGCAGCGAGAACCAGTGGATTGTATCATTTGATACCACCGGAACCGCACACGACAGTATCGCGGGGCGTCTAAATCCCAACCGGTGTCTGGCGTACGATCCAGTGGAGGATGTGTTCTACACCGGCGATATTACCGCGGACATTATCGTGATAGACCGGGAGGGAAACGAAATCCGCAGGTATGATAACGATTTATCAGTGTGGGGTTTGGCGTGGTTCCGGGATGATCCGGACGGGTATCAGCTCTACCTTTTCTGCCAGGAAGGCAGTGACGTGGAAATTCAGGTGCAGAAGCTCGACATCAACACCGGTGACATTAGGTATGTGGCAGACTTAGAAGGGGTAAATAATGATCGAGCGGGCGGAGCCATGGTAACCCCATCTTGGAATCCATTGTTCTATACCTTTGTGGGTCAGATTATGGGAGTAATCCACGATAAAGTGGGTGTATGGGAAATCGCACCCAATACAGCCTGGATTACCTACAGCCCCACATCCGGAACGGTTCCTGGCGGCGGGCAGGAAGTATTCGATGTGCTCCTGGATGCTCGGGAAATCGGCTTAGGGGAATACGGTGTGAACTTAGTATTCAACCATAACGCCATCAGCCAATCAGACACATTGCAGATTCGATTGACGGTAAGCGAAACTGGCGTAAATCCTGAAGAAGCGACAATACCGTTTACCTATTCATTGGGTCAGAATTACCCGAATCCGTTTAACCCCACCACGGTTATCCCGTATTCCATCCGGGACAGGGTACGGGTTAGGTTGGACGTGTACAATGTGCTTGGACAGCGCGTGGCGCGGCTGGTGGATGGGGTAATGGATCCCGGTCAGTACAAATCGACGCTTAATGTCCGCGATCTGGCTTCAGGGATTTATTTCTACCAGATAAAAGCAGGAACATTTTCCAAAACTCGCAAGATGGTCATTCTGAAGTAATACGATGATGAGATTACATAGAAACGCCCGCTGTAAGTTGACTGTGGGCGTTTTTTGTCTCCTGTTGGTTAAGGCGGGGCTTTGTTCTACACCGCATCCAAACCGCCCAGATGGCGGAACATGACGTCAAAGCCGGCGATGCTGTCGGATAAGGCGTCACCAATCACCCCACCCGCCAAGGCGCCGGCAACGCCAAAA
>CBDVBD010000207.1:0-4293 GCA_965372135.1 uncultured bacterium
TAAACCCTTCCGCCCACATATATCCCGACTCCGATCCCCGCACTTTCGCCAAAGCCCTGATGACTTCAGGCGACCGGGGATGCGGATCAAGCCTTACTTCCCCGCCGTATGCTTCCATCGCCCGAATCTTCTTATCCACATCCTCATCCGACACTTCCACATACAGATTCGGCTCCCACTGCGCCGGTCGCAAATACCCGGTACTGCTGGGCACTTCCCCGCACCACACCGCTACGTGATGGTCAACGCCGGGCCGGGTCGCCACCACCACCGCCTCATGACAGGTCCGGTGATCCACATTGGTGCAGAACCGGTGGTGCGTCAAAATCAAATCCGGCGTAACCTTCGCCACCACCTCTTCCAGCCAATGGATCACTTCCAACAAACTGTGCTTATCCATTTCGTTATCCGGGAATTCCCCCAAAGTTATCCGATCCCCTGGCACCCCCAATATCCCCAACGCCCGTTGACAATCTTCCCGAATCTGCGCCATATCGGCATCCCTGGACGTTTGATCTTGCACATTTCGTCGGCTGTGCACACCGGTGGCTGGGATAGCGGCATACACTTCCGCACCCATTCTCGTCAACTTGGAGATGGTACCTCCCGCCGCCAATGTCTCGTCATCCGGATGTGCGAAAAACGTCAGCACTTTCCCGATTCTTGCCAAATCAATCACGAATCATCTCCTTATTAATCCATTCTTTACGCCCTTTGCGACTTGCCCCTTCGGGGGCTTTGCGCGAAAATCTTCTACGCTTCCCGAATCTCGAACACCAATCCCTTGTCATCCGGGCAAATCGCCCTGGTCACGTCCTGATCCTCTTCCCAATGAAATTTCCCGCCGCACTGGCAGGTCAAAATCAGCGGAAACAGCGCTGCAAACGCCGAGGTACACACCCCTTCCGGCGTCAAATTCCCCACCACCCAACCGTCGCCCACTTTATGGAAATTCTGATTACATTCCCCGCCGACCACTGTCACAGATACGTCCTTCATGACCACCTCCAAATTGGTATGTTGAAATTATCTATGTTATCTCATCGAATTTAAGATCCTGTTTTGGCTGCACTCCCAATCCCAACCGACCCGACGGCATAATCTTACCATCATCATATTCCAACCCCTCAAAGGGATCATCTTTAATCAACAAATGCCCATCCAAATCCACCGTATTCGCCAACGGCGACAGATGCGCCGCCGCCGCAATTCCCACCGTACTTTCGATCATGCACCCCAACATCAGTTTTAGCCCCATCGCCTTCGCCACCTGAATCATTCGCACCGCTTCCGTGGGACCGCCGCATTTCATCAGCTTGATATTAATCCCGTCGAACACCCCCGCTAAATCCGCCACATCCCCCATTCGCCGTACACTTTCGTCTGCATATATTGGAAGTTTGACCTGTTCCCGTAGCCACGCCGTCCCTTCCATATCATCCGCCGGCAAAGGCTGTTCCACCAAAGTCACCCGCTTGCCCTCCAGCCACCGAATCTTTTCCAACGCCTCATCCCGTTCCCATGCTTCATTCACATCCACCTGAATCGGTTTATCCGTTTCCGACCGGACGATCTCGATAATCTCCTCGTCGTTTCCCCCACCCAATTTCACCTTCAACAACGGATACCGGTCAGCTTCCCGGATCTTCTGCAGCATCGTGTCCTCATCGGCGATCCCAATCGTATATGACGTCATCGGAATCTTCGCCAAATCCAACCCCAACAATTGATACATCGACTGCCCGGTCTTCTTGCCATTCCAATCCCATACTGCCATATCCAATGCCGCCTGAGCTGCCCGCTGCCCTTCGAAATATTCATCCAACTGCCTGAGGTAATTCCCATACTTCTCCGGCGATAAATCCTCGGCGTCGATTCCCTGCAGCATTTTCCTGGTCGTCTCAGCATCTTCCCCGTATCGTGCCGACGGCGATGCTTCTCCCCACCCGGTAATCCCATCATGCGATAACCTGACATACACTACCTGCACCACGTCCTGCGCTTCCCGCGAGATCTGAAATGTATGCTGCAGATGAAGTTCTTGTATCGCAGTTTCGATAACCATCGGTGTTCCTTAATATAATCCGAAATATTCCACCAAAGCCTGTCTCAACGGTTCCGTCCCAAATCGCAGCGGATCCGTGGTCGGCAATCCCGTGTCCCGTTCGGTATCGGCAATCGCCGCCCGTGCCGCCGAGTCATCCAATCCATACGTTACCAAGGACACTCCCACCACCTTCGATTTTCGATATATCGAAATCATATCTTCGTGCAATCGAATCACTTGCTCGATATCCGGATATGGCATCCCAAAATCATCCGCTGTCCGATTGGCTTCCAACGATAAAATCATCGCATCCGGCATCGCCCCGTGCAAAATCCCGGTTGCCACCGCCGAATACCCCTGATGCATCAACGACCCCTGCCCCTCCACGAAAATGATGTCGTGTTCCTTGGCGGACTGCTCGATCAATTCCTCAATCGCTCCCGACACAAAATCCGACGGCAACGCATCCACCGACACTCCCCAGCCGGAAATCGCCATCCCCGTCTGTCCGGTAGCCACAAAATCCGTCCGATACCCCAATGCCTGAAAATCCCTCCACAGCGCAATCGCGGTGGACATCTTGCCGATATTGGCATCGATCCCCACCCCTAACACCACCTTCGCCTTCCGATCCCGCCACTGCATTTCCGCGATATGCAAATCCTTGGGCGGTCGCCGGTAATCCTCGATTGTAACCCGGTACTGTTTCGCCAACGGTGCCAGTTCCGCATTATCACTCACAAAGGTATGCAACCCGCTGACAATATCCAATCCGGCAATGATCGCCTGCCGGATCACCGACACAAAACTATCCGGCAGTTTCCCCCCGGGTGGTGCGATACCGATCAACAACATATTCGGCGAAAACGCTAAAGCGTCCACCAAATTAGCCACCACTGGAATATTTCCTCCGGCACCGATAATGTCCTGGGTTGTCTGTCCGGCTTGGGTAGAATCGATCACCGCCACCACGTCATCCGGCACAAACCGGATCACACCGTTGGCGGTCTTTGAGGTTTGGTGGTGAAACTGCCCTTCTGCCAATATCACCATCCGTCGTGATGTTATTGAAGTCATACACTTATGAAATTATTGTCCATTTGTCACAATATAGCAATTCCAATAGGAAAAGTCAAATGCAAAAATCACCATTATTTCCAGCAATAATGAATATAATCCTACTACATTCCATTTGAAAACTGTATCAAGATTAGGTCTGCTTTCTTAAAATGCGTTTCTTCCTTGATCACTTGTTACTTGTAACTTTCAACTTCTGGTTCCATTTATTCCTTGACATCACACAATTATCATCGTATATTGTATTCATCGGGCATTCCGCTTATTCAAATGGAATATAGAGGAGGGCAATATCATGCGGGATTTCTTTCACACTTCCATTGCAGCTACTATCTGTCTGTTTTCATTCCTTATCACAACTCTAACCCCCACTGCATCCGCTCAATACATCGGCACCATCGACACCGTCGGCACCACTTGGTACGATCTCCAACATGTAGGCTCCTGTGGACGGATGATCAGCTTGGATAACATGGGGAACATCCATGTCTGCTGGACGAACGGTCTGGAAGCTTGGGCTGCAAATCGTCATGTCTATTATAATCTGCGTTATCTATCATCTGGATGGAGTTTCGGTTCCCAGGGTGTTACAGTCGAATCCTCCTATCGTGCAGGCTTTTGTAACATTGACATAGATTCAACCGGGCGTCCCAACATTATATTCACTGCCACTAATCAACTTGGCGATCCCCCCCATATCGTTTTAGCTCGTGATTTATTCCCAGGAGCTGGAGCATTCGCTATATGTGATCTACCGCCTCCACCGCCTGATGTCGAGGGATTAATGCATCCTAAAATCGCCATCGATATCAATGGTCGCATTCATGTCATTGCACATGAATACGGTTCACCCGGACCCGGTTTCCGCATCTTCTATTGCCAAGATGAATATCTGGAATGGATCCAAGTTGCCTGGTCCACCACCTTCGCCACTGATATCACAGCCAGTCGTTATAGTGATAGAGTAGGACTCGTCTATACTGGCATTCGGACCACAATTTATGGTGATACCAACTCTATTAATAATGATATCCTCCTTGTCATATCCGAAGATGGCGTTAGCTGGGATTTTAATAATCCCATCAACATCACTGAATTTATCCCTCCAGACACCACTCATCCTGACACTACCCTTTAAGGGCTCTCCCCCAGTTATCTCCACTAACTTA
>CBDVBD010000208.1:0-4271 GCA_965372135.1 uncultured bacterium
AAATAGTAATGATTGCAGGTAATCATCAATTGACAACCTTGGAGGTGTCATGGGCAGGGCAAGATTCTTTTTAATTTCCTTTCTAATTTTCGGGACTGTGATAGCATTTGCACAACCCCCGACATCGTTTGATTTACGAAATGTGGGGGGTGAGAATTACGTAACCGGCATCAGGGCACAACTGGGAGGTACCTGTTGGACACATGGTGCTTTGGCATCAATGGAGGGGAATTTGTTGATGACCGGAAATTGGGAGGCGGCTGGGGAGGTCGGCGAACCTGATTTGGCGGAATACCATCTCGATTGGTGGAACGGCTTTAATGAGCACAACAACGATGATATCGATCCACCGTCAGGAAGCGGTTTGGAGGTACACATGGGCGGTGATTACATGGTGACGACCGCCTATTTGTCGCGTAATGAGGGTGCGGTGCGTGATATAGATGGGCAATCGTATGAATTTCCGCCGCTGCGCAGCGATCCCAGTTATCATTACTTCTATGCCCGGGATGTTGAATGGTACACCGCCGGACCGAATCTGGAACGTATCGATCTCATCAAAAACAAGATTATGACCTACGGGGTTATGGGCACTTGCATGGCTGTGAATGATAACTACTGGTGGGGTCATATTCATTATCAACCGCCAGATAGTTTAAGGGACCCAAACCATGCCATTTCCATCGTCGGTTGGGACGATAATTTCGTGACGCAGGCACCTCAACCTGGAGCCTGGTTGTGTAAGAACAGTTGGGGTTCAGAATGGGGTTACCAGGGATACTTTTGGATTTCCTACTACGACAAACACTGCACGCAACAGCCGCAGATGGGCGCGGTGTCATTCCAGGGAGTAGAACCGTTGCAGTACGATCATACCTATTATCACGATTATCACGGCTGGCGTGACACCAGGGATGATTGTTATGAAGCGTTTAATGCATTTACCACAATTGGGGGTGGGGCAGAGCCGGAATATCTTCAAGCAGTGAGTTTCTTCACCGGCGCTGATAGTGTGGATTTTACTGTAACTGTGTATGACTGCTTTCAAAACGGTCAATTGGGCTGTGAACTTATATCTATGTCGGGTACCTATGACCATACCGGTTTTCATACTGTGGATCTATCAACCCCGATGATGTTAACTGAAGATGATTCTTTCTATGTGTATGTTAATTTCAGTCATGGCGGGCACCCGTTCGATTGTACTTCGGATGTTCCAGTGTTGTTGGGAGCGCAAGGACGGGTTATTGTGGAGTCCCGTGCGGATCCCGAACAGAGCTATTACTGGGATGGCGCTGCCTGGCAGGATTTATATTACGCCGGGGACAGCACCGCTAATTTCTGTATCAAAGCTCTTTCCACTTTTGGTGAGCTTCATAGTGATGAGACATCGTATATTGGATTGCCTGGGTCCTATGCCTTGGCGCAAAACTACCCCAATCCGTTTAATCCTGCCACTACCATTTCCTACACCATCCCAGCTACTTCGAAAGTAGTGTTGACCGTGTATGATGTCCTAGGACGTCAGGTAGCTAATTTAGTAGATGAGGTGCAACAGCCCGGCAGCCACCAAGTAATTTGGGATGGCAGCGACGTTACTTCCGGCATCTATTTCTATCAAATCCAAGCCGGTAATTTTATGGAAACCAAGAAGATGGTGCTACTGCGTTAGCTTCGATTATTTTATTTCGAACATTTCAGCATAAATCAAAACCCGTCAGAAGGAATTTCTCTGGCGGGTTTTCTATGTCATAATCGTGATTTACCGAGGACGATAGCCTTCATTGTTGACATCGTTCCAGTAGTTTTTCAGCTACCAGCTCACCCAGGGAATGACATTTCTCAAGGTCATCATTGTTGGGGACGTATTTTACAGTCACCGGATCCGACACTAACTCCACCTTCATAGACGTCAGAATATCCTCGATCTTACGAACCGCAGCTTCATTCCACCCATAGGAGCCAAATGCCGTTCCGATCAAATTCTGAGGCTTCAGCCCCTGCAGGTAGGTTAACACATCCGCCACTGTGGGAAACAGGTTGCTGTTCAGAGTGGGCGATCCCACTAATAATGCACCAGCATCCATGATTTCAGTGGCGACATCGCTGCGATGGCAAGCGCTTAACGGCATCAAAGTCACTTTTGCACCACCAGATGTTAATCCATCCCCGATGGCATCCGCCATTTTCGCGGTACTTTGCCACATGGTGTCGAACAACACCACCGCCTTCCTGGATGGTTTCATTTCCGCCCACTGCTTGTATAGCTGCAAAATCCTATCCACATTGGTTCGCCACAGCGGTCCGTGATCCGGGGCAATCATTCCCGGTTTCAAGTCTATGTTCTCAATTTTGTCGTACAGTTTCTTTACTAACGGTGCGTAGGGCATCAAGATATTGGCAAAATATTTCGCTGCCTCCCATTCCAGAATTTCCAGGTTGATTTCGTCATCGAACCGTTCACTGGATGCGATGTGGCTGCCAAATGCATCCTGGGAAAACAACACATCGTCTCGCTCGAAATAAGTAAACATGCTGTCGGGCCAATGAAGCATCCGGGTTTCCATAAATGTCAGTTCTGTGTTCCCCAGATTCAGCTTTTCCCCGTCTTTCACGGTCACGATATCTCGATCCAGCTGAAAATGTTCGTGTAGCGTTTTCACGCCCATCATAGAGGCGAACACTTTTTCCGGTTGGATTTCCTGAATCGTTCGCGGCAGGCATCCAGAATGGTCTAATTCGGAGTGGTTGGAAACAATGTAGGAAATGTCCTGCGGATCACATACTGATGCAATTCGGGACATCATTTCATTCTGGAATGGTGCTTTCACGGTATCGATCAAGGTGACTTTGTCTGCCAGCACCAGAAATGCGTTGTAGGTAGTGCCGCGGCTGGTTTCATAACCGTGGAAGTTGCGGATCGCCCAGTCAATGGCACCTACCCAATAGACATGCTCGGTAATCTTAATTGCATTAAACGGCATAAGGTTTTACCCTCAAATTTGTTGTATTTAATATTCGTCGGTCTCTAAATTTACCTTTCCGCTGAAAGTGCGATAGGTCCAAATTGTGTACGCTAACACTATTGGAATCCCAATCAATGCTACAATCAACATAACACCAAGTGTCAACTTGGAGGAAGAGGCATTCATCAGTGTCAGGCTTAGAGCCGGATCGTTCGACGCGGGAACTAAATTTGGGAATAATGAAATGCTGGCAATTGCCATTAATCCACCAATTGACAAAGACGATGTGACAAATGCTTTACCGCCTTGACCTTTCTTATTGTAAATCCCAATCATCATCACCAGAAAAACCACCATCAAAGGGACTATCCACAAGAAAGGCAAAGCCATCCAATTGATGAGTGAATGTTCCTGTGATAGTATTGTAACGACGGTTGTAACCAGAAATAGTGCAAGGTAGACTATCCAAGCTTTCTGCCCCCAATTTTTTGCGTTATTAGCCAATTCACCATCTGTTTTCAGTACGATAAACATCGCACCGTGAGTGGCAAACATCGCCAATCCCAATAATCCAACCAACAACGCATACGGATTGAGCAGCCCGAAAAAAGTGCCGGTGAAATTCATGTTGGCGTCAAGAGGAAGACCTCGTAAGATATTTCCTACCACTACCCCAAAGAGGAGTGCGGCTATAACACTACCAGCGGAAAACGCAACATCCCAGCTCTTTTGCCAAGTGGATGATGGATTTTTACTGCGGAATTCTATGGAAACCGCCCGAAAAATCAGAGCAAATATCACCAACATCATCGCCAGATAAAAACCGCTGAACACTGTGGCATAGACGTGAGGAAATGCAGCAAAAAGCGCCCCGCCACCGGTGATCAGCCAAACTTCGTTCCCGTCCCACACGGGACCAATCGCATTGAGCAATCTCTTCCGATCTTTGTTTTTCTTCGTGAATAAATGCCAAAATCCGACACCCAGATCAAATCCATCTAAGATCGCATAACCGGTTAGAAGCACGCCGATCAATACATACCAAATGACCTGCAGAGAACTCATGCCGTCACCTCCTTCCCGGCAGTTTCGATATGATTTTCCGGACCTTTTCGTATTTCATGCCTTAGGAGATAGACCCAAAGGACAAACAACAATGCATAGATTAAGACAAAGAGAATCAACGACAACAGGATCTGCGCTGCCGGCACTGTGATGGAGACGGCGTCTGCAGTTTTCATTACCCGGTACACAATCCATGGTTGGCGACCGACTTCGGCGGTAATCCAGCCCAGTTCATTGACG
>CBDVBD010000209.1:0-4239 GCA_965372135.1 uncultured bacterium
GTCTTTGATCAAGCCGTTGACACTTTCGCGCATCGCTACCATTGCTTTACCCAATACATCCTGTTCGGACGCCACCTTGATATCCACTGCCAGGTTACCCTTAGCAATTTCATCCGCCGCTCCCGCTTTGGCTTTCAATGATTCCGTCATATCCCGGAACGCACCGGCTAACTCACCAACCTCATCACGCTGATGGATATCCACTTCTTGGCTCAGGTCACCTTCTGCCATCACTGTCGCCACGCCTGTGATCTTCTTGATAGGATTGGCAATGCCGGAAGCCATCCACAATGCGAATACACCAACAATAGCTGCGATCACCAACCCGATGCTGATAATGGAGTTGCGCATGGCGTTAACGGGCGCTTGCACTTCCGCCAGATCGATCTCACCAATAACCGCCCAACGAATTCCGCCCTCGAGATCCAAGGCTTCATACACCGACAACACCGGATTACCATTGTAATCTGAGATGATCTCGCTGCCGCTACGTCCTGCAATCACTTCATTGGTGGCTTTTGTATCCACTCCGTTGTTTTGCACTGTGCCTTTGAAGGACGCCGCTACACTGTGACCGGTGGGATCCAAATACGAATCGGAACGCATCAATTTGTCGGAACCGACCAGATAGGTTTCGCCGGTCTCGCCCATTCCGGAACGTTCCTGCATAATATTGTTGATGGCTTCCAGGGAAATCTGCATTGCCACCACGCCGATGGTCTTTCCGCCATCCCTGACCGGACAAGACACGAACATCGCTGGTGTATTGTTGCTCGGGGGATATGGTTTCATATCAGACAACCCCGGCTTACCGGTACGCAATGCCTTCTCCCAACATTCCGCCAGACTATGATTTTCCCGGGATAATAAGGTCCCGAAATCCGGCTCCTGCCTAACGGTATAGAATACATCACCTTCATTCGGACAGATCAAGAAAACGTCGTAGTACCCATACACCTCCATGTAATGCATAAACGTGGGGTTATAGGTATCATATACCGCTTTGTATTTGGGATCCTGAAGCAGCCCTAATCCAGTCACTCCTCGCTTTTTCTTAGCGATAGTATTGGCTTTATCCAGTTCCGAAAGTGCCATTTTGGTATAGGGGTTATCCGCCAACACCTGGGCATCGCCTAAACATTCACCAAAGAAGGTTGTGATTTGTGATGCTTTGATCTTCTGAACCGCTTCCATTTTATTGAAAGCTTCGGTCATCATTGAAGTTTTTGCCTTACTCATGCTAAGAATCGCCACAATGAGCAACGGCAGCAGCCCCGCAAGGAGAAAAGCGCCGATGAGCTTCGGCTTCAATTTAATGTTGTTAATTCCAGCCACCTTTTACTCCTCCTTCAAGAAATTATTATTTGATAATAAGTTATCCATTATTAGAAACTGTATGTCATTTCAAACGCCCAACCGGAGGTGGATTTTGCCGGTTCTCCGTTCTCATCCTCGAACATCTCCTGATCGGAAAAGTCGGTACGGAATTCCACTAAAGCACCCATACCGGCGCCTATGGAAAACGTGGGCGCTATGGTCACCGCTTGCCGTTTTTCAGCCAAACCGCTTCCCAACCTCAAAGCGTCCATGTCGTTGAAATAGTCGTAACGAGCCGTTATGCCCGCCCAATTGTTGAAGTCGTAGTGTCCCATCGACAGGTATCCGTTCAAATTGTAGGCGACTCCCGCGATTTCATCGTTTCCGTAGTTGTATTCGCCGCCGAAGGTCCAGTTTTCAACTGGGGTTAAGCAAAGGTCAACATCGATCACGGTCAGGTGATCCCCTTCTGAGATATCTTCTGCACCGTAGATCACCGAAAGACCGCCGCATGCATAATCGTTGGGAGTGAATCCCAACCGTCCGCCCACCGTTTTGCTCTTGTTAATGTCCACGTTCTGATCCCAGCCGTGGTTGAATTCAGCGTTCAACATGGCGCCGCTCAGGTTGGTGGGCAAGCCGTTGTCGAACACCAAGGCACGGGAATACTGATACATATCCAGCGCATCGAGAAGCTCAAATCCAATCGGAGCGTTGAATTTCCCGAACGTCAAACTCCATGAGCCCAAGAATTCCGGGCTGAAAGTCACGTATCCCTGTTCCGCGCCCAAGCTGAATCCTCCAGCACCATCGCTGGTCCATTCCAAATCAGCGCGCACGCTGCCAATATCACCGATCGTTTTTTCTGCGTCCACCTCCACCTGATCCAACCCGAAAGTGTTCACCCCAGAGGAGACGTCGTAATAATTACTGGCATCCACAAAACCGGACACCGTCAACCCGGGAATATCCACGGTTGGCTCTTCCGGAGTCAACACCAGTTCCGGTGTCGATGATTCTTCAACCACCGTGCGTAATTCGTCCATCAATCCTCGTAAATCACCTGCTAACTCTAACACGATTTCGTTGTCCGGATTCTGCGCCGGTGTGATGATAATCTCTTCGATACTAACAGCAAGGAAGTCGATCTGTTCCTGAATGGCAGCAATCGCCCCCGCAATGTCTTCCGGATTTTCGATTGGTTGGATACTTGCTATTTGACTCCTCAACTCTTGAACATCCTGTGCCTGAGTGGCTTCTAACTGGTCAAGTTTCGCTTCGATCTTATCCAGCTTTTCCAGGATGGAAGAGAATCCCTGCGAGTACAATGCACTTGTCCAGCCAAGCAATACTATTGTCAACGCAATGGTTATGGGAATGAATTTCCGTTTCATGTCAATCCCTTCCAACTAAATTGACTTCTCCTTGGGTGTTTTAAGGTTACCCGCAGGCTAATTCTGCTGATTCTTCCAGCTCGTCCTCGAATAGCAATCGACGGATGTCGAGTAGGTTTTTCACCTCCTCATCCACTTTACCAAGACCCTGGATGTACCGGCTGGCAGCACCTTGATCCACCTTTGAGGGTAGTTCGATATCCCCAGCCGGGATATCCAATACCTCAGAGACTTGATCTACAATCAATCCCACCGAGGTGTCTTTGATGTTGACGACTACGATACAGGTGCGTTTGTCGTATTCGCGTTCCGGTAACCCGAAACGAAGTCGTACATCGAGGACCGGAATCACTTTACCGCGCAGGTTGATCACCCCCTTTACATATTGGGGTACATCGGGTAAATCGGTGATTTTCTGTATACCGATGATTTCAGTGACATTCCGGATTTCGATCCCGTACTCTTCGTCTCCTAACGCCCAGGTGAGGTACTTACCCTCTTGAGTATCTTCTTCCTCCAGCACCTCGGCGTCGAGTGTTTCTTCTGCACTCATTACAACCTCCTTCTTATTATGGCTATCGATGTATCTATTATAAAACAGGTGTTCAATTACACCGCAGTAACCTCCCGAGATCCGCGATTTTCCGCTATATTCAACACACCGGCGATATCGACAATCAAGCTAATCTCACCGTCACTCAAGATGGTACACCCGGACACGCATGGCAGGTGCCCAACGTAACTGGACATTCCTTTGATCACAATCTGCTGCTGACCGAGCATCTCATCCACAAACAGGCAGACTGGTTGTCCTTCACTTTCCGCCATGATAATAATGCCGTCTGTCAAATCTGTATATTCGGCAGTAGTGTGGAACAGTTCGCACAGCTTTACCACCGGGAACAGCCTGCCGCGGTTGTTAACGATCTCCTGCCCATCCATTAATTTGGTGATGCTGTCTTCGACGGGCTGCCAGAACTCTTTTATGTCTACGATTGGAATAGTGTACCGTGTGTCACCGATTCTGACCAGCATTCCATCAATAATCGCCAACGTCAACGGAATCCTAAGCACCACGGTGGTCCCTTCGCCCTTCCTTGATTTTACATCCACCTTGCCCTGGATATTTTCGATATTCCGTCGCACCACATCCATCCCCACACCCCTGCCGGATACATCGGTCACCTGGGTGGCGGTGGAAAAGCCGGGGCGGCAGATGATATTCAACTTCTCCCGATAAGACATGGACTCGGCTTCGGAAGGAGTGATCACTCCCTTCTCCAGGGCCTTCTCAACGAGCTTCTCGGCGTCCATCCCGCCCCCATCATCCTCCACTTCGATGATGATCTGGTTGCCCTCGTGGGACGCCCGCAGGATCACCGTTCCTTGCTCCGGCTTGCCGGCGGCCTTGCGCCGGGCGACGTGCTGTACGTCTCGTACCTGTCCAGCGGTGCCGGCGACGTCAACGGGGCGCCAGCAGGCGCCACGCTGACCGACGCCGCGGCCAACTTCGACGCGGCGGCCATCG
>CBDVBD010000210.1:0-4110 GCA_965372135.1 uncultured bacterium
CCCCCCCGCCGCGCGCGGGGGCCGGCGCCTCGTCGAGTCGGATTTCCTCTTTTTGTCATCCCGCACTTGATGCGGGATCCAGTCCTGTCATCGCGAATCCCGATCCGTCGGGATGTGGCGATCTCATTGTTTTAATGTTGAATTCTGAATTTTGAGTTTTGAATTTGTTTAGAATTTCGAGATTCGGATTTCGAATTTGTTTGTCATTTGTGATTTGGATTTTGTCATTTGTGATTTGGAATTTTCCCCCACCCTCATTGCGAGGCGCCAAAGGCGCCGTGGCAATCTCTTGCAACTTACTAACTCTGTCCGCCTACTGGCGGATTGCTTACTTTCCCCATACATTCACACTAAATTTATCTTGCAATTTGATATAAATTTCGTATATTAAATCATGGGATAATAATATAGTGCGCCAGAGAGATGCAAAAGCCTGCACCGAATTATCCCACTGACACCTTATATACTTAAGGCTGCCTCTTGTCCCAAACCTCACCATCACTCCACACCTTTGGATACTGGGAATACTACCGCGAATTGGAATACTTGAATCCTACCAGCCCGGAAATCCTACTTCAGGTCGGTCGGGATTTAGGACTGAATTCCAATTCTCGGGTGCTGGATGTCGGTTCCGGCAAAGGAACCGTCGCAATATTATGGGCTCAACATTTCGGATGTCGGGTGCTGGGCGTGGATAACTTGCCGGAAATGATAGACGAATCCCAGCGTCGCGCTGCCGAGAGCGCCGTCGCCGACCTGGTTGAATTCCATTCCCTGAATGCCGCCATCATTGATCGCAACATCACCGAACACTTCGATGTAGTGTCCTGCATGGGTGCCATGTTCATCTGGGGATTTCGGGTAGGATTACAGCGCTTGGTACGCCTGGTGGCGCCCGGCGGATCTTTGGTCTATGCCGATATCGTCTACACCGAATACCCCGTTGACCCCGATTTCCTAGGGCGTTCCGGGTACTTGCAGGACGAATTTCCCACCCTGCCCCAATTGCAGGAATACCTCCATATCCTCGGATGGGAAATCAATGAAATCCGGGAAGCCGGCGAAGAAGAATGGCGCCGGTATCTTGAAGGAACCAGAAAAGCCCTGAAATGGTATAACAATCTACATCCCTTTAACGATAATCCTTTTGTGAAAGCGGAAGAGGAATGGACGCGCTCCCTTGAGGAGACTAACAGAAAATGGATCCGCTTTATCCATGCCGTTATTAAAGGAAGGAGATAAAAAATGAGCATCCGCCGTGTAGAAATTGATGATTTCTCCGAACTATATGATCTCTTAACCCAACTGATGACCAAAGGACTCTTGGACAGAACCCGCATGGAATCGGCTTTTCGCGACATATTGGGGGAACCGACTGTGAGGATTGGGATATTTGACGATGGTCAGGAACTGTTGGGCATGGTCACCGTATCCGTCCACCATACCCTGCATCATTTTGGGCGTGTTGCCATCGTGGATGAAATGGTAGTCACCGAAAAAGCCCGACGCCGCGGGGTGGGGAAAGCCCTGATGGACTGGGCGAAAACCCAGGCAAGAGACCTAAATGCTGATACCTTGGAACTCCACAGCGACGAGCTCCGCAAAAACGCCAACGCATTCTACGAAAGCTTAGGCTTCGAAAATATGGGTACCGTATATTCCATAACGCTATAAATATAATGCCTTTGCGCTCTTTGCTTGCAATGCGCGAGCTTGTCTGAGTTGTTATCTCTGCGGAAGCAGGAATTCAGTTACGAAACATGAACACCCACCCTACTAAAATCCAAACCGAACTTGACCGACTTTACGCAATCGACGCTAAACAGCGTGAGGACGGACTTCCCAAGGAACAACGGCTGCGGGCGGTACACCGCGACACCGGGCAATTCCTGTACATGTTCGTCCGAGCATGTAACGCCAAAAACATCCTGGAAATCGGCACATCTCATGGAATATCAACCCTTTGGTTAGGCTGGGCGGCGCTGGAAAGCGGCGGAAATGTCACCACCATCGAAATCGATCCCGAAAGGGCGGAAGCCGCTAAAGAAAATTTTCAAAACACTGGTTTAGACCATATAATACAAATACATACTATCGATGCCATCCAGTTCCTAAAGTCTTGTAACGACATATTCGACCTGGTGTTTCTGGACGCCGAAAAAACCGAATATACTTCATACCTAAGATTAATAACACCAATACTTTCCGAAGGAGGAGTCATCCTGGCGGACAACGCCATCACCCACGCCGACATTCTGACTGACTATTTCAAACTGTTGAAAAATATGGGTTACCATACTATCACTCTACAAAATGGTCGCGGAGTGGAATTCAGCATCAAACCGGAGCAACCGTGACCAAATCGGAACGCGACCGGAATATCACCCACGCAATTGAAGACTGGTATTTGACTTACGGCACGGATTTCCCCTGGCGGAAAACCCGCGATCCTTACCAGGTTTGGGTGGCTGCCGTTATGCTCCAACAAACCCAAATCGCCACCGTATTGCCTTATTACCACCGCTTTACGACCGCCTTCCCAGATGTAAAATCCCTTTCTAAAGCTAATATTGATAGTGTGTTAAAACAATGGGAAGGGCTGGGATATTACACCCGTGCCCACAACCTCCACCGGGCGGCAAAGGAAATAGTAACCCGCTATAATGGCGTATTTCCAGACACTTACGAGAAATTGCAGACCCTGCCCGGAATTGGTGCTTATACTGCTGCAACCGTTGCCAGTATTGGGTTTAAGCAGCCTGTGCCGGTGCTGGACAGTGTCACCATTCGTATGAACCTGCGGCTGGATCGCAGCCCCCTAAATCCTCGATTATCAAGCACTGTTAAATCATTGTATAAGCGAGTGTTATCAAGAGTAAAAAATGCTAATGACCCAGGGATTTTCAACCTGGGTGCTATGGAATTAGGATCGCAAATATGTCAGCCAAAGGCGCCTAAGTGCAATAAATGTGCTGTGTTAGACTACTGCCGCGCCTACCAGTCCGGTCATCCGGAACGTATCCCTAAACCACATAAAAAACAAGCAATTCCCCATTACAATATCGCTGCAGGTTTGATCTGGAAAAATGAAAAAATATTGATTGCTAAACGACCGGAAAACAAAATGTTAGGTGGATTATGGGAGTTTCCCGGGGGGAAGCAGGAAGTCGGAGAGACCTTAGAGCAATGTTTAGCGCGGGAAATACTTGAGGAATTGGGAATTAGGATTGAAGTGGAGGCACCATTTATGTCGGTGAACCACGCATACAGCCATTTCAAAATCACATTGCATACGTTTAACTGCCGGGTGAAAAACGGCAATCCGCGTAATTTGGAAGTGGCTGATTATGCATGGGTTACGCCGCATGAATTATCGAATTTTGCCTTCCCTTCCGCAGATGTAAAAATTTCGAAAGCATTGAAAAAGAAAATTACCTAACTTTTAAATAAACAGTACCGATAAATGAAAAAAAACACAAAAAAAACACAAAAAAACGGAAGGATGTAATCATGAAATTTGTAATTCCATTACTAATTACGTTGATTCTGGCTTACATGGGCTGTGGAGGGAAAAAAGTGGAAACTCCGGTTGGTGAGGTTGCTACTAAAAAGGTAGAAAAAGTGGAAGCTTCGGGAGAAGAGATCACCGCTGAGGAAGGAGAAATGGTGGAAACTACCGGAAAAGAGGTTACAACTGAGAGTGGATTGAAATACGTGGACTTAGTGGTGGGAACCGGTGAATCACCGATGAAAGGTCAGACCGCGGTGGTACATTATACCGGCTGGTTGATGGACGGCGAGAAGTTCGACAGTTCGGTGGATCGGGGCACCCCGTTCAGCTTCCCGGTGGGGATGGGACGGGTGATCAAAGGTTGGGACGAAGGGGTATTGACCATGAAGGTGGGCGGCAAGCGGAAGCTGACTATCCCGCCGGAATTGGGCTATGGCGAGCGCGGCTCACCGGGCGCAATCCCTCCCAACGCCACCCTGATTTTCGATGTGGAGTTGCTGGAAATTAAGTAGTTCCGATTTCTTCACGGCAACATTATACATTAACCAAAACCCCCGGATTCCCCGAATCCGGCGGATGAGGATATTAATTTCCAATGG
>CBDVBD010000211.1:0-4090 GCA_965372135.1 uncultured bacterium
AGAGAATCCCCATAATCTCCGAGTCCGTCACAGATCGTCGTTCCGTTTTCATCAACTGCGATAGTTGGGTCGCTGGTGTATTTGCTGAACGAGGATTTCGAATCCGATGACGGCGGGCTTACGGAAACTGGAATCGATTGGGAATGGGGAATCCCTACCAGCGGTCCGGGAAACGCGCATTCGGGCACCAAGTTGTGGGCTACGGTGCTTGGCGGAACCTATTCCGACAACTCCGATTCGCGTTTGTTCACGCCGACTTTGTCATTAGCAAATATTGTGGATCCGATCTTGACCTATTGGCAGTGGTACCAGTTCGAATACAGCTCAGCGACGTTCTGGGATGGTGGTAACATCAAGATTTCCATGGACGGCGGACTGTTTCAATTGGTGACGCCCACCGGTGGGTATGACGGGGTGATTAATAATCCAGTCAATATCCTACACAATGAGCCGGTGTATGGCACAACGGATTTAGGGAATTTCTGGCATCAGGATACAGTGGATTTGGCGTCATTCGCCGGGCATGACATTCAGGTGCGATTCCATTTCGGCACTGACGCATTAACGGTGGAGTTGGGGTGGTATCTGGATGATGTGGTAATTCAGGGATATTTGCCCGGTGCCCCGCCTGAAGTGACTGATTTGGTAGCACTAATTGTGGGATCTAATTTGGTGTTAACCTGGACCGATCCGGGTGGAACCGGAGGATTCCGTATTTACCGATCCACCAATCCCGGATTTGCGCCGACACCGGGAGATTTGTTAGCTACCGTAACAGTACCTCCCTATACGGATGCAGGTGCGATCAACAGTGGAAATAATTATTTCTATCTAATTACTGTTCTATCTGAAACAGATGGCGCCGGAGTGTCGTCAGCACCGGATCGGGGACCGATTAGAGTCAACAAGTAACTCAAATGTATTCAATTTTAACCGCCGGATCAACAAGCTAAGATAATGTTGATCTGGCGGTTTTTTGTTTTTCTCATGTTGAGCATGCAAGTTTTTCTTGCATTTATAATGTATAAATTGTATCTTATATGATAGTATAAATTTATGTCAACAAATAGTACACCGGAGGAGGCATGATTGATAGAGGGAACGGCTGGCTTTTAGTGGTAAGTTGTGTGTTGATTGGAATGTTGCTGCTTGCCGGACCGGTGGTAGCTGGGGAAAGATACACGATTCAACAGTACTTGAATATTCGGGGGAATTTCGGAGGAGCGTTTATTCCTGGTTCCAATGATGTGATGTTTCGTAACAAGAGCACCGGGGTGTATCAGGCATGGCGGGTGTTGGACCAAGGGGGATGGGCTCAGCAGGTGACTTGGTTTGAGGAAGGGATTGATTATTGTGTGGTTCATCCGGTGACGGGGCAGGTCATTTTAGCAGCGGATCAAGGTGGTAATGAGCGCAGGCAGTTATGGTTATGCGATAGCTGGGGCAGGAATTTGGAGCCGTTGACAGATAATCCGGATGCCAAGCATGGATTTGGAGGATGGTCCCGGGATGGTCGGTGGATTGCCTATTCCAGCAATGCCCGCAGTGTAGGGGATTTCGATGTGTTTGTGATGGATTTGCAGACCCGGGAAGTCGAGTGCGTGTGGCAGGAAGGGGGATATTGGGATCCGATGGGATTCAGCCGAGATGGGAAATATTTAGCTCTGTCACAATATACGGCGAATGACGACGGTGATTTATACTTATATGACCGAGAGAATAAAGAAGTTACACATTTAACACCCCATACCGAGCCTGCGACTTACAGCAGTCCGTCGTGGTCGGTGGATTCTCAGGGGTTTTATTTCACCACCAATCAGGATCGGGAATTCTTCGGGATGGCGTATTATGATTTGGCAACACGCTCATTTGAATGGGTGGAAACGCTGGATTGGGATGTGCGTGGTGCGTCGTTGTCCTGGAACGGAAGATATTTGCAGTGGTATGTGAATGTGGATGGGATAAGAGAGCTGCATATAAGGGATATGGAGACTGGGGAGGAAATCAAAACGCCTGCAATGCCTCCAGGGCAGATATCGGGTGTGGGATTTTCCACCGATGAGACTAAGATGATTTTCAAGTTCGAAAGTTCGACTCAGCCGGATGATATTTGGGTGTGGGAATTGAATAGCGGGGAAGTGCGGCAGGTCACGCATGCATTTTTGGCGGGAGTGCCGGAAACGAGTTTTCAACGTCCGCAGTTTACCAAGTTTACCACGTTCGATGGTTTGGAAATTCCAGCGTTTTACTATCTCCCGGCAGATTGGGCGCCCGGTAGGAAAGTGCCGGTGATCGTCAAGATTCATGGGGGTCCGGAAGGGCAGGCACGACCGGGATTTGACCGGCGATTGCAATATTTTATCAATAAAGGGTACGCGGTGTTTGTGCCCAATGTTCGGGGATCGTCGGGGTATGGGAAGACATACCTGCATCTGGATAATGTGGAGAAACGGCTGGATTCGGTGGCGGATATGGAATATGCCGGGCGGTGGTTGGAGCAAACGGAATGGGCGGATGCCGACCGGATGGTGGTATATGGTGGCAGCTACGGCGGATATATGGTGCTGGCATGTTTGACGGAGCAGCCGGATATTTGGGCAGGGGGGATAGATGTGGTGGGGATTTCCAATTTCGTGACGTTTTTGGAAAATACCGGTCCCTGGCGTCGGGCGTTACGGGAATCGGAATACGGGTCGTTAGCCAAGGACCGGGAGTTTTTGGAGCGGATCAGCCCGTTGAATCTGGTGGATAAGATCAAGGCGCCGTTGATGATAATTCAGGGTGCCAACGATCCCCGGGTGCCGCCGTCGGAAGCGCAGCAGATGTACGATGCGTTGACCGCCCGGGGTTTGGATGTGGAACTGCATATGTATCAGGACGAGGGGCACGGGATTGTCAAGCTGACCAATCAGATGGATCTGTATCCGAAGATGGTGCAGTTTCTGGATCGCGTATTAGAGTAAAGACCGAGATTCCCAATCTATCATTCAAAACTTGTCCGCCTATGGCGGATTCAACATTTTCTTAATCGGGTCATTCAACATTCAACATTCAAAATTCAACATTTTCTTAATCGGGTCATTCAACATTCAACATTCAAAATTCAACATTTTCTTTAAGTTGTGGCGGTGGCGGACGCTGCTTATACATTTTGTACGGCGTGATTTGCGGGTTAGGTATATCGGATCGGTAATCGGGGTATTTTGGTCGGTGATTCACCCAATTGCGCTGTTGGTGATATTTACCCTGATTTTCTCGGTAGTATTAGGGGTGCGGTTTCGCGTGGGGCAGGGGGTAGAGCATTATGCGTTGTATTTGTTTTGCGGGATGCTGCCGTGGTTAGGATTTCAGGAAGGGGTGGTGCGGTCCACCGGTTCATTGGCGGCGCATTCCAATCTGATCAAGAAAGTACGGTTTCCGGGTAGGATTATTCCACTGTATATTTGTGTGTCGCAGTTGATCCATCAATTAGTGGGGATGGTGGTGTTGGTGGCGGCGATATTGGCGATGATAGGGTGGTTGGATTGGTGGGTGTTGGCGCTGCCGGTACTGTTGATAGTGCAGTTGGGGTTTACGGTGGGGTTGGGTTGGCTGCTGGCGGCAGGGAATGCGTATCTTCGCGATCTAACGCAGGTGGTGGGCGTGGGGATGGTGATTTGGATGTACCTGACACCAGTGGTGTACCCGATGGACCGGGTTCCGGAACAGTTTCAGGTGTTTGTGTGGATCAATCCCATGTCGCATTTGATTCAGGGATATCGGGCGATATTTCTGGATGGGGTTTCGCCGTTTACTAATGGGTTTTTGTATTTTGTAATCTGTGCAATTGTGTTGTTTCTCTTGGGATTATGGAGCTTCCGCTTAGGAGAGCGGGAGTTCGCTGATATATTGTAGGGATACCATGGCGGATGTAGCGGTCGCAATGGAAGGGTTGGGGAAACGGTATCGGTTGTACCGGAAACCGGTGCAGCGGCTACTGTCGTGGTTGAGTTTCGGCAAGTGGGATCGCAGCCAAATAATTTGGGCGCTTCGGGATCTGACATTATCTATCAAGCAGGGGGAAACGGTGGGGGTGATTGGGGAAAATGGG
>CBDVBD010000212.1:0-4012 GCA_965372135.1 uncultured bacterium
AGGCAGGGGTGCGCGGAAGCCTACCTCTCGGGCTAAAGATTGAGTCGCCGGTTTACGGAAATGAGCGGCACACACGTTGAGGATAAAGAAATATACCGACTCTATCAGTCCGGCGACAAACAAGCCGAACAACTGTTTGAAGAAAGCTGTATGATGATGGGGGAGGTTTTCGCCAATGCTATCAATGCTTTCGACCTGGAAGCTATCATCCTGGGCGGTGGAGTATCCAACCTGCCGGTGTGGTATGAAAAAGTTCCTGTTTACTTGGAAAAATCCTTGTTCGGTCCTCCCAGAGGACAAATACCGATCATCAAAGCCGGATTAGGTGATTCCGCCGGAGTGATCGGAGCGGCATATTTAGCACTACGAGAAATCGGTATCATGGATTTCTAACCGGAATAAAACCTGCAAAATCGAGGAAAACAATGAAACGCCTGATTCCGCTTATAATCATTTTGATAATTGCATGCTCAAGCTATTCCACAGAACAAATCACGTCAATCTCCCGAGCAAGCTATTTGGAATTCGCCAGAGTTTCCGCAGATTGGACTTGGGAACATCGGGACTCGATAGAAACCTCATGGCGCGAGAAATGGGATCCCAATACCATCTGGGGATACCGCCCTCCTCCCCATTTGCTGGAAATGGCTACTATTTATGCCACACTGTATGACTTAGAGGATAATCCCACCTATGCAAAGCGGGCTAAAAGGGTGTTACTCGGTTACGGAGATTACCGTAGAGAATATCCCGAGGAAGCCGCCCGACAGCGTCCCGATTACACTCAAGGGGTTCCGGCTCTGCCTGATTTCTTTACTACTATGCGTTACGTGAAATCCTATGACATCCTGAACCGGAAGGGATATTTGGACAATTCCGAACAAGAAAAAATCGAAAATCTGATTGCCCACAGCATCGAATATATCCTGCAAACCCAGGAATGGGGGGCAATGAATCGAAGCGCACTCCGTGCCGAAACCTTGGCATGGGCGGTGCGAGCCTTGCCTGAACACCCACGGGCGAAACATTGGCGTACGTATGAACAGGCTTTGGGATTTGATAATTGGGGGAATTGGGAAATCGAGGACGCGACTATTTATCATGGGGTGTGGCTGTATGCACTGCTTGGATACGCTGATGCAAAGAATCAAATCGAAGAACTTTTCCACCTGCCGGAAATGTACTACTATGGGCAATACTTTTTACACTTGATGTGTCCGGCGGGGATGAGTCCTGATTTTGGCGATGCCAGGTGGTTAAGTAACTGGCACCGGATGATGGTATTTTTCGAGGCGGCGGCAAACTTTTATAATGACCCGGAATTGAAATGGGCGGCGTCGGTGATTGGGCAGAATTTTGTGGATTTCGGGCAAACTCACCGAACCGGGCTTGGGCTGATATTGTTGGATTGTTATCGGTACGGCACTGATGATATTACACCTGTATGCCCCGACGAACTTAGCGAAGAAGTGATGGAAGACGTGGTGGGTAAGAAAATCGTGTTCCGAAACGGCTGGGAGTCTACATCCACCTACATGCTGCTGAATTACCGCGATGAAGGGGACGGGGGGCTGTTGTTCCGCGACTACCTTCGGGACGGGATCCCGGTGGAAGAAGAGAAAATGACTCATGGGCATGCCGACGAAAACAGTATTGTTCTACTAATGAACAACGGCTCTATTCTGCTGCGCGATGGCGGATACCGGGATTATATGCCCAGCGGTCCTTATGGCGCTTACCGGCAGGATTACTTTCATAATCGGATGTGCGTGCGACCGGCAAAAATCTGGATGGGGCAAAAGGAGGGCGAATGGCGTTACAGCCCGGAAGATCATCCTGAAATTCCGGGACAATCGGTGTTGGATTTTCTCCATAACGCTGGATCGTACCGTCAGGTGCGTACTCAGAAAGTGGACTTCCTCACCTTCGATGATTTCGATTACAGCCGCACCCGCTTGATCGATGATAAGATGGGCTACCAGTGGGACCGGGTCATCACCTACATCAAAGACCCAGAAATGTTCGTAGTGTTCGATATCGTGAAAGCCACGGAGGAAGAGTGGATGACTGCCGCTAATTTGTGGCATACGCGGAAAATCGTGGCGCAAGGGGATCATTGGTACGACACCCAATACGATTCGCTGCGGAACAAATCGCTGGCACCGGAAAACAATCTATTGATATATTTCCCTATGACTCATTACCGCTTGGAGCAGGTGGAACCGGAGAAAAGGAATTACCAGGACGAATGGGTGATTTCCCAATATACCGGACAGCACTTCGAATTGGGGCAGCATATCGGTTTCGTGACTGTTCTGATTCCACATCCGTCCGCTGAAGATCCCACACCCTGGCTGAATAAGATTCAATACATCGATTCCGGTCCACCCGGTAAGGGGATGTCGGTGGAAATCCAATACCAGGACCGCACAATCCAGGTCGGAGTAAAATCGGATATGCGGATGGACATGATTCGCGACTACCGCCGACCGAAATATACGTACGAATCCGGTCGGATGCAATTCGGGAAATTGGAAACCAACGGTGACTTTTTCTACACCGATCGATCGGGAAATCAGCTAAGCTTTACAGTGGTTAATTTATCGAAAGCTGTTTACGACGGACAGGAATTATTCAGCCAATTGCCATCGCAGTTCGGTTTAGCTTACGACGGTAGTTCGGACGAATACGGTATCGGCAAAGCACGCTACTGGCGCGATGAAATCACCCTAAAATTACCGGAATAACATTGCAAAGAAAAGACAGAGAAATTACGGACCGGGGAATCATCGACGAGATCATCAAGCAGGCTCAAGTGTGCCGGATGGCGATGGTGGATGGGGATATCCCCTATATTGTACCAATGTGTTTCGGATACCAGGACAATACACTGTATTTCCATTCCGCCAAGGAGGGTAAGAAACTTGATATCTTAAAATCCAACAACAACGTGTGTGTTGAATTCGATAGTAATCATGAACTTACATCGACTTATCATCCGTGCAAATCAACCATGAAATATCGCAGTGTCATTGGTTTTGGCAAGGCTGCATTAGTGGAAAACCCGGAAGAAAAACAGAAAGCCCTAACTGTGATTTTCAATCAATACTCTTCAGAAGCCCCTCATTTCCCAAGGAACTCAGTGGATGATACGGTAGTTATAAAAGTGGATATCGATAGAATTTCGGGCAAGCAATCAATCTAAATTCATAGCAATCTCGATACCCTTAAATTCACATTTTTCGCTTGACTTTCGAACGTTTTCTTGTTAAATTTGCTTTAGTTACGTACTCAAAACAAATCCTCACAATTTACAGAACCATCATAGGTTTAGTAGTAGATAACCAGTCCTCAAGCATGAGAATTCATGATCTTTAATGCTGTTAGACAACTTCTCATCTGCTCAGCGCTTAAAAAAATAGATAATTTTATAATTCTACTGATAAATTAATAATTATCTGATATTTATCAAGGAGATCAATTATATAGACAGAGTCTACCATCTTAATACACGGAAAATCGGTCTGTTTAATAAATATATACGGAGGTATCAAAATGCTCTTAAAACACAGTATTATTCCTGTTATTGTCCTGTCCTGTCTCTTGATTGGAGCCTGTGACGAGGAGCCCACTTTCTGGCTTTACGATGCCATCTATTCCAATTCCTTCGAAACAGAATCCGACATGGAGGGTTGGTATGGAGGCGGGCAATACCCTGGTGACGTCCCTCCAGAAGGGGGAACGCAATCAATGATTGTTGCGGGAGGATGTTCGTTCCCAACTATTGAATATAAATTGGATGCGCAGCCAGAGGACTGCTATTTGAAACTAAGGATTTGGGGTAAGAAGTTGAGGATAGGTGGAACTGTCTATTTGGGACATAGATATGACCGCCCACATTCCATAAGCATTTCAGTGCAAGACACTGTTTGGACTATGTACGAAACCCCAGGCGATTTGTTTTGTCCCGCTAATGAACCATTGGTAATATACATTTTTAGCGGTGGTTTCG
>CBDVBD010000213.1:0-4009 GCA_965372135.1 uncultured bacterium
TGTCAACCATGTCCTGAAACATCTGTAAACTATCTTATGATACTGTACATCCCCACTTGACAGTACAGTAGGTCAGTCCGCCAACCGCTGGATGACATCCTCAATCCCAACGGGGTGTTACAGAGTATCCCGCCTGGGCGGGAAACACTCCAGGTCCTTCCGCCATCCATCCAATGGGTGGGTGGGCGGGGGATGGATGGCGGAACCACCAACACCTGAAATGGAGCCCTATCCTTTTCCATTAATCTCTATCCCACCCGCTTCAATAATACACCCGATCCATCACCACTTTCCCGGACTTGGTAAACTTCACACCCTCCATCTCCAATAATGCCCGCTTCATCGCCAGCCCTCCCCCATATCCACCCAACGACCCATCCGACCGAACCGTCCGATGACAGGGAATCATAATCGGAAACGGATTTCGCCCTGAAGCATTTCCCACCGCCCGTGCGCCGCCAGGCTTTCCTAAATGCTTGGCAATTCGCCCATACGTACTCACCCACCCCCGCGGAACCTTATACTCCGCAATCAACACCTTTCTTTGAAACCGGTAACATTGCCTGCGATCCAAAATCCCGATATCGAACCCCACCAGCTCCCCATGTAGATAGCTCTGTATCCGATCTCCAAGTTCCGAAATACAGGGATGAGATCGATCCATTGCACCCGGAAAAAACTCTGCAATCTCGGCCAGCACCGTATCTTTTTTGCTCGGCAGACACACCCGGCACGCTTTCGGTCCATCCAAAGTGTCCTGCCATACCACGCCAAACACCCCAAATGGCGATGACCTTAAAATGTAATAACTTTTATCCATTTCCTTCCTTAAGGTTTCCATCCCTTAAGCATCCTCAATTCCGGATGAGCCTTATAAAACTGCCTCATCATCGGAAAAAATCCATCCCCCGCAGTAGTCAATTCCACTGCTCCATCCAACAATGCATTCCCAGCGGCAAATCCAGCCTATCGAAATCGATCTCCAAAGCCCCTTGCTGCACATCATCGATCTGCGCATCCACCCGCACAAAACGTTCCTCATCAGGATTCCAATATTCACACACCCAATGATCCTCGTATTTCCCCGGATCCGTCATCACCCCATGCCTTTGGTAATACTTCACTCCCGCATTCAAATTAGCCTGAATATTGATCTTCCCGTCCAGTTTCACCTTTTCTCCTCAACAGTAATATGTGTATTATGTGCAAAGTCATCGGTACTTAAGATGCAATGAATTGTCTACTCGGAATCATATTTGTTTTGGAATTTACACACACTCCTTCAAGTTACAATGTAATGCATTCGCCCTATTTAATCAAGGGATTTTTCAACCCTTATTTGCTATAAATATCTACCGATCATAAAATATAATACTCCCAACTCCTAATCCACACAAAACCAAACAAAAAGCCCGGACAACCTTATTAGGTTGCCTGGGCTAAATAACCCGCCGCACGGCTGCAATTCCACGGTGCGCCTCAGCGTACTTTATGGTAGAATTGCAGCGGTGACCTGATGGCGGAAAATCTATGTTATGTTTTTGTTAAATATCTCCTCAAATACTCGTTATATTACATCTAAGCCAATTTCTTTAACTCACTCTGCGCCATCAATACCGCCCCCAACACAGGCTCCATATCGGGATTCTTGAAATTCACATCCGGACTCACCCGGGTAATTTCATCCTTGATCGGTCCAAGCAACTTCTTCTTGTTCTTCTCATCGGAAAACACCCCTCCCACCAACGCCACTTTCAATATATCATTATCCGTTTGCAGTTTTCGAGCCACCGCCACAACCAATTTCCCCAATTCCCTGCCGGCACGTAACACAATCTGCCGCGCCGCATGATCATCCCCTGCTAAATCAAACACCAATTTGGACAACTCCGCAATCTGCGCCACCGTAATGCGTCCCCGGTAAAATTCCGGTACCACATCTGCGATATCCTCCACTCCCAACTGTGTGCTCAATGTGCTGCGCAATTCCCCGTTGGGCAGCCGTCCATCCTGCATCAATAGCGCCGACTTCAATGCCTTTATCGCAATCCAGGTCGCACTACCCTCATCGCCCAACAAATGCCCCCATCCACCCGCTCGTGCAGTCTGCCCGGATGTATTCTTGCCGTAACAAATCGATCCGGTTCCCGACACCAACACAATGCCCGGTTCCCCGGAAAACGCCCCCTCCAACGCCACGTCTGCATCCGTCACCACGCGTACCGGCACCCCCGTCCAACAATTCTTTATCAAAGCCTCAGCCCGTTCTCGTATATCCTCACGACCGGCACCCGCCAATCCCGCCACAATGCATGCCACCTGTTCGGGGCTGACCTGTAGTGATTCCAACAACTTATCCACCACGGATTTCACCACCACTGTCGCTTTCTCGACACCCCGTTGCTGCAAATTAGCAGCCCCGGCTTGTTCCCTGGCAATTTCTTTGCCGTCTTCACTGACTAATACCCCCAAACACTTGGTGCCTCCCCCATCTATCCCGATTACATATCGTTGCGTATCCATTAACAACCTCACTGATAAGATTCAACACTTCTTGATTTCCGGGATGAATTCACCCGGCATGTTTCTGCAGTTGCAGGTTTAACTGCCTGCGCCGTCGCAAAGCATTTTGACGTGCCAATGATTTGGCGCGGATCTTCCTGTGATCATCGATCAAGGCATCGGTATTGCCGCTGTGCCGGCGATACCGGTACAACACTTCGTGCACCCGTCCCACCTGGTACCGTTCCGACACCTTTAATACCAAATCATAGTCCTCCCCATACCCCCCCAATTCTTTTTCGTCAAAACCGCCCATTTCCTTGAGTACCGATTTTCGCCATACCCGCACCGCTCCGGCACCATCTACTCTTAAGATGTTATTTTTGTTGTATTCCAAATGCTTAATAATTCCGAACTCTTCCAGAGTATTTCCCCGCTCATCCATCAATTCGTAATAGGATATAGCCAACCCCATCTCCGGATTTTCCTTTAATCGCTCCACCATCAACTTCAATGTATCCGGCAAATATTCATCATCGGAATCCAATTGCGCGATATAACGTCCCCGAGCCGCCGCCACTCCGGTGTTCAACGACTTGGAAATAATATTCTTCGGGCAGTGTAACAGCCTGACCCGCGGATCCTTGGTGTATTTCAACACTTCGTCGCAGGTGCCGTCTCCAGACCCATTGTCAACCACTAAAAGCTCGAAATCCTGAAACGTTCCCTTAAGCACACTTTCGATCGCCTTTCCGATAAAATCACGGCGGTTGAACACCGGAATAACTACCGTAACTGCCGGAGATTTCAATGGTTCCTTATCCGCAGGCTCTATTGACGGTAGTTTATCTAAAAACGCCCCCTGGCGCTTGAGCATGTTGTAAAACACCTGTTCGATCTGACGAGTTTCTTCCTGATCCGCAAACAAATAGCTAAATCCCCCATATTGCCCCTGTCCCGGAAAAAACAACACATCCCGACCGACATCCTGGTCCTGTGACGGTGGCGCAGACACCTCATACAACACGCTGGGAATATGCATCGCCGGCGCATCATCACACAACTTCAAGCGCAAATCGTAAAACACTGCCGCTGGATTTTCCTCATCCACGCCACCCTTATTCACAATCACCGACCGCCGCACCGCATACACCTGCCCCCAATCCTGCCGTTCTGTGATATCCCCCGGATCGTCGATCAACCGAACTTCCCGACCATCAGACATCCAATAATCACTGTACACAAAACTGGTTCCCTGGTTTTGGTTCAGCACTTGAGAGAAAGTAGATAGACAATCAACAGTCGGCACAACATGCGGTTGGAGAATCACCACAAACTCGCCATCCAAGTCCCGAAAAGCCTGATTTAACAACACCGCAGGATTAACCCAATCACCTTGCTTCCAATGTACTACCTCCGGAAGGTCTGAAGGCTGAACTTGGTTGGCATACACCTGGATTTCAACAGGAACCCCAATCTGCCGTGTCAACCCACGTAGCACAGCATC
>CBDVBD010000214.1:0-3903 GCA_965372135.1 uncultured bacterium
ATGCCTGGTAGTAAACACCTCCACCTCATGCCCCCGTTCCGCTAAACCCTCCACCATCGTCTGGAAATGCACCTCCAATCCCCCTAAAGCATGTACCGGCAATGATCTTCCAAACGCTGCAATTCTCATAACACCGACTGATACGCCTCCAATGTCATTTTCGTAACCTCTTCCCAATCGAACATCCGAATCTTTTCCTTAGCCGCTTCCCCAATTAGCGCCATGCCGTCGGCATCCCCCAACAACCTATCAATGGCTTGTGCCAACTCCTCCGAATCAAACGGATTATTCAATAATATTCCTTCCCTCCCATCCTCAATCCACTCCGAAGCGCCGGCAATCTTCGACGTAATCACCGGCAGTCCCGCCGCCATCGCTTCAATAATCACAAACCCGAACGGCTCATACCTGGTGGGAAAAACAAACAAATCCGACCCCCACAAAAACGGTCGAATATCCCCCTGCGCCCCCACAAAATGTACGCGTGCTGCCATTCCCAATGCAGCAGCTCTATCAGCAAAATCCTTGGATTGATCGCCCCCCACTACCACCAAATGCGGTTGACATCCCGTCACTTTTGCCAAAGCTTCGATCACCGTTCCCAGTCCTTTCCTGCCGAATTCCCACCCCACAAAAACCATCACCTGCTGATCCACGGGAATCCCCAAATCATGCCGAAAATTCCCCACATCAAACTGATCGGGCTTACGAAACTCCGACAAGTGAACTCCGTTGGGTATCACATCAATCCGTGAATCATCCACTCCATAACTATCAATTACTTGTGCCTTAACTGAACCTGAAACCGCAATGATTCGATCAGACCCTGTCCGGGTATAATCATACCATTCAATTAGTCGAACAATCGCGTGCAGCGGGTTGACCCATTTTCGAATCTTATTCCCCAATGATTTATCCCATGACAAATCCAACTTCATCCATGCCTTATGGCACGAATGCGCCGTCCGGACATGAGCCCGTACCATGCTATCCCCCTGTACATGAATTACATCATAATCTCTGTATTTAACCATCACCCGGCTTATCCAAGCGAAGCTCCAAATCTGAGCCGCCTTTACCCACGGATTCTGCGATTGCCGATAGCTGCGCCCCATCAACATCGGCACCCGATGCATCACCACCGATGGATGCGGCAATTCCGGACACGAATGGGTAAAAAGATGTACCTCGTGCCCCCATTCAGCAAATCGTTTCGCAAGTTCCCACACATAGACCTGCACCCCGCCTTCTCGATTAACCATCCGGCTGACGAAAGAAATCCTCACTATCCCCGTCTCCGAAGCACATACATCAACCCTTGACGTGACGAACGATTCATCATCACCCACACGGTCCAAAAAACCACGATTGTACTTCCCGCGCAGCCGATAACCAGCAAATCAGACCCCTGCCATGGCACAATATAATCCAATAAATACCGCAGAATAACTACCCCACCGATCAAGTACCCCCCATGCACAATAAATTTCCGGAATGATTCCCATCCAATCCCGATCAGGAGCAGCATAAACAACAAACAATTCGCAATCGACGTAGCAATCGCGATTCCCTGTACCCCGATCCTTGGACCCAACTCAATATTTAAAATCGTATTAACAGATAATCCAATAACACAGAACACCGCCAATATCCCGTTCCGACGCTGCGCATTATATACCCGATGCATCAAATAACACCCAAATGCCGCCCACATCCCCACCGCAAAGCCACTCAGCGCATTAGCCGTCGGCACTACCGCATCATTCCCGAATTTCCCATATCCGTAAATCAATCGAACGATCGGCTCAGATACCATTCCTATAAATAATGCCAACGGCAGCAGCCAAATTAAAGATCCAAACAGTAGCCGTTCCAATGTCGCTATCATCTCTCCCCGTTTCCCCTGAGCTTCCAGGTCGGAAAAATGCGGCAGCGCCACTCTGACCATCCCCAGACCCAATGTCACCATCGGGGTATCGACAATAAATCGGGCGTATTCCAATGACGCTACCGATCCCACCACCAACAGCGAGGACACCATCCGATCGACCAAAATATTCCCATGCAGAATCAACGATAACAGCAACAGCGGCGCATACGCTTTTAGAAAATACCCCCAAATCTTCCGATCCCTGCGCTTGAACCGCCAGCCCATCCTTATCCAATATTTCCGAACCACAAACACCAGCAGTACGGCGAACACCACATAAGCCACCACCATACCCAAACTTAACGGCACCAATGACCCGATCGCTACCGCTACAATAATCCCCACCAAAAGCCCCACATTCTGTAAAACTGGCTGAAATGCCGGCACCCGAAAACGATACAGACTGTTTAACACAAACCCGATTAGTACGGCACCGGCAAAAAACGGCATCATCGGCGCCAACACAACGGTAAGTAACGACGCATCTTTAATCCGACCCGGATCAAATCCGGGCGCAACAATCCGCACCACGAATCCGGGAAACACCATTAAAACCAGTGCCAGTACTACCGCCACACCAACCATTAACAGCAATACCTGGTTAGCCAGCAGCCACCCCAACCGGGGTTTCCGTCCGCTTAGCATACGCTTGAATGTGGGAATGAAGCTATTCCCCAAAGAGCTTCCCCCCAACGTATCCACCGGCAAGAGTACGGCAGTAATGGCAATTCGGTACGCATCCACCACGCCGGAAGCCCCAAAAAAATACGCCATCGCGATCTCGCGCACCACCCCCATCGCCTTGGAAACCAAAGCAATCGCTGCGACAAACATCCCTTCCTTAAATAATTTGGGTTTAGCCATATCAGGAATAATCAGTTGGTGTGACGGAGCCGAAACCCGGCATCACCTCCGCACTTAACCTTGCTGTAACTGCCGCAAGTACCCAGAACACCGCCGAAACTTCGGCATCAATATAGTAACACTGAAAAAAACCGGCGATCAATAATCCCATGACACCCCAAACTCCACCTCGAATCAACCACCATCGGTCATGATCTGACACAGTCGTCACCCTTTTATACCCTAACCATACTGTCCGAAAAAACATCACCCACATCACCCAAAACGCCGCTAATCCCAGAAGCCCCGACTGCACCCACACTAACAGGGAATCGTTATGCGGATGACACTGCGTTTCGAAATCGTAATCCGTGGAATACTGGTTAAATTCCCTCGAAAACCCCCCAATTCCATGACCCAATACCGGCTTATCCTCAATCATCTGCCATGCAGTACCAAACAAATTGCTACGCGTCAAATTGACTGTTGCATTCCCCACCGAAATCACTCGCTGGGGTATCTCCGGCACCAATAATGATACCAATATCGCCAAGGTAGCCACGCCTAAACCTACCACGGATTTCCAACGCCGATTAAGCGTTAAAAACCACCACACACCCACCGGAATCAGCCCCACCCACAAACTGCGCCCATAGGTCGCCATCACCGAAAGGAACAGAATCCCTGAAGCCAATAAAAACACCACTCGCACTCGTTTCCCAATGTCGGAAATTGCTGCCCGGGATAACGCTAAACATAACGCTAACATCTGCACCGCGCCGTAAGTCAAATAAAAGGAAAACGTGCCTTCGGCACGGTGAAATGCTCCCATTGACGCCAACGTCATCTGATGCAACGGATCCCAACCCGAAAAATGTTGGTATATCCCATACAAACCCATCAACACTGCCACCCCCACAAACACTGTCCAACCCCTGCGTAAATCTTCCAACTTCAAAGGATTAACAAATATAACCGGTAATGCTAACGACAACCACTCATCCTGCACTAACCGCTGCACATTATCCCCCACATCACCTCCATACAACAACGCGACTACTTGTGTCAAAATATACACCACCCACGCCCAAAGCAACGGAAATCGTAACAATCGTACCACTTGAGCACGA
>CBDVBD010000215.1:0-3879 GCA_965372135.1 uncultured bacterium
TGTAAATTCGCCGAAATATGTAAACTTGGCAGTGGTTGGAACGTGGTGAATATTCGTGAAGTTATTGATAATATGTGGGTTAAAAATTTTTGCAAAAAAATGCAAAAGAGAGTAAAAAAAAGCCCTTATTTGGTAAATTTTAGCGAAAAAAAGTGTAAAGAAATGCGAAACGCCTTACGTGTAATGAAATTACAAATTACAAGATGCAGATTCTCGCGCCAAGCTCGCAAAGCTCGCAGAGAATTAAGAGGGAAAATTAGAATAGAATCTTCAAAATAGTCAAGAGCAATTATAACAGTTCAAAAAATTTTAAGAATGAATGTGAAGATTGGTACAAAGGAAACATAAAGGGACGTCATGAAAAAGTTACTGATTTTAGGCGGTGGCACGGCGGGAACGATTATGGCGAATAAGTTGGCGCCGGAGCTGGATAAAAACGAATGGCAGATCACGCTGGTGGACGAAAGCCGGAAACATTATTATCAACCGGGATTTCTGTTCATTCCGTTCGGTATTTACACCAGTGATGATGTCACCAAAGCCAGCCGGGATTTCTTTCCGCCTGGGGTGGAAGTGATTGTTTCTCCTATAGAAGAAATCCTGCCCAACGACAATAAGGTGAAATTGGCTGACGGGAAGTTGTTGAGTTATGATTACTTGATCATCGCCACCGGCAGTAAGATTCATCCGGAAGAGACGGAAGGATTGATGGACGGTGGGTGGCGGCAGAATATCTTCGATTTCTACTCCATCGAAGGGGCTTGCGCGCTTCGGGATTATTTGAAGTATTGGAAGGGGGGCAGGATGGTGGTCAACATCGTGGAAATGCCTATCAAGTGTCCGGTGGCACCGTTGGAGTTCGTGTTCTTAGCGGATTGGTGGTTCACCGAACAGGGGATTCGGGATAAGGTGGAAATCGAATTAGTGACACCGCTGCCCGGTGCCTTTACCAAGCCAATCGCTTCCAAATATTTGGGGCAGTTTTTGGAGAAGAAGAACATACAGCTAACTTCCGAATTCAGCACCGGCAGTGTGGACAGCGGAAATAACAAGATCGTGTCCTGGGATGACCGGGAGATTTCCTACGATCTGTTGGTGTCGATTCCTACCAATATGGGGTCGGATTTGATTGCCAGGTCGGGGATGGGAGATGATTTGAATTTCATTCCCACCGACAAGGGAACATTGCAGTCCAAGGAATACCAGAATATTTTCGTGATCGGCGACGCCACCGATTTACCCAGTTCCAAAGCAGGATCGGTGGCGCATTTCGAAGCGGACGTGTTGCACGAGAATATTTTACGAGCCATCGATGGAAGGGAGTTGCTGCCCCATTTCGACGGGCATGCCAACTGTTTTATCGAATCCGGATTCGGCAAGGGGATATTGATCGATTTCAATTACGACGTGGAGCCGCTGCCGGGGAAGTTCCCATTGCCGGGTGTGGGACCGTTTTCGCTGCTGCAGGAAACCAAGATGAACCATTGGGGGAAGATGATATTTCGCTGGGTGTACTGGAACCTGTTGTTGAAGGGCGCGGAACTTCCGATCGAGCCGCAGATGTTGATGGCTGGAAAGAAGAGGCAGTAATATGGAACAGCAGACGATAGACCAACAGTTGGTGGAAATCCATCAGAAGCTGGATTTTATCACCGAATATATCGAAACGGAACAGCGCAGGAAGCGTGAGATGAAGGAACTGCACGAAGATCTGACGCTGATCGGCAAGGATTTGTATCAAACCGCGGTGATGGAGTTGGACGATGTCAGCGGGCATTTCGACACTGAGGATTTGCTGTCGTTGTTTAAGAAGCTGCTGCGAAACACCCGAAATCTAAGCCGTATGTTGGAACAAGTGGAAGGTGCGTTCGACCTGTTCGAAGATGTCAAACCCTTGGGGAAGCAGATATTCCATGAATTGCTGGAGACTCTGGATGAATTCGACCGGAAGGGGTATTTCGAATTCATGAAGGCATCGGTGCAGATTGTGGATGAAATTGTTACATCGTTTGAAATAGAGGACGTGCACCTGCTGCGGGAAAATATTGTCTCCATACTGATGACAGTGAAGAACCTGACGCAGCCGGAGATGTTGAGTGCCATGAACAATGCGTTGGGGTTTTTCCAGAAGATGGATGTGGCGGTGGACCGGGATGTATCGTTTGGTGCGCTGTTCAAGGAGATGCGTGATCCGGAAGTGAAGCGGGGGATTATGTTTCTGTTGGAATTTGCCAAGAGTATGGCGAAGACCGGAAATGGGGAAAAAGGATAATGACAAGTTCCAAATAACAAACAATATCAAAGCTCCAAATTCGAAATCCGCCGGAGGCGGACAGGTCCGAAACTCGAAACAAATTCAAAATTCAAAATTCGCCATAGGCGTACAAGTTCAAAACTGGATCCTGCATCAAGTGCGGGATGACAGAAGGGGGTGCGGGATGACTGATGAGATCCTTCACTACGTTCAGGATGACTTAATTACTTTCAGCTGAGGAATCGAAATTCGTTAAATCGGGATTCGTTAAATCGAGATTCGTTAACACCTGACAGCACGTAAATGAGATTGCCACATCCCGACCAGTCGGGATTCGCAATGACGGGTTTGGGATTAAGTAAGTCATAAGACTGCAGGGTGGGGGAGTCGAGATTCGTTGAATCGAGATTCGTTGGTACCTGACAGCACACAATTAGTTAGATAGTTGACAAGTTAGCAATCCGCCGGTGGGCGGACAGGTTTAGCAAGTGCCCCCCCTTTTGTTCCCCCCCGGGAATCCGCCGGTGGGCGGACAAGCCGGGGGAGGAGATGCTGTTAGGTCGCAAATCGACAAGTTGGTGCATGACCTAATTGAAACATATAACGGAAATGAAATCAACTAATTAAAGATAACGTAACAAGGAGAAGTAACCATGGCAATACAAACAATTGCTGGGAAGACGGTGGAAGTGGACGAAGAAGGATTCCTGGTTAGTCCAGGCGATTGGACCGAAGAAATGGCGCCGGAATTAGCGAAAGAGGAAGGGATCGAGGTACTGACCGATATGCATTGGAAAGTGATACATTTTATGCGGGAGGATTTCATGGCGAAAGGTCAGATCCCAACCATTCGCCGCATAAAGAATGCCGGCGGAGTACCTACTAAAGAGCTGTATGCATTGTTTCCCGGTGGACCGGCTAAGAAAGCGGCGAAAGCGGCTGGTTTGGGGAAACCGCAAGGGTGTGTGTAAAAGAAGTTAACAAGTGATCAAGTTACAAGTTACAAGAAAGAAACTTCGAGGAGTATACAATGGCGGATAAGATTGAAAAGGTGTCCATTATCATTTCCAAGGGATCGTTGGACGGGGTGTATCCCGGATTGATCATGGCGAACGGTGCGCGGATGGAAGGGATCGAAGCCAACCTATTTTTCACGTTTTTTGGCATGGATGCTATCATCAAGAAGCGCATGGACAAGATAAAAGTGGCGACGGTGGGAAACCCGGGAATGCATATGCCAACCATATTGGGAATGATTCCAGGGATGTCGGCGTTTGCTACCGGTATGATGAAAAAAGAAATGGAAAAACTGGATATCCCGCCGGTGGGAGAATTCATAGAAATGGTAAACGATGCGGGCGCAAAGCTTTACGCCTGCAAAGCTACGGTGGATATGTTCCACTTGAAAAAGGATGATTTCTGTGAACAGGTGGAGGAAATCATCAACGTGGGGACGTTTTACGAAAAGGCTGCCGGGGGACAGATAATATTTACATAAGAATAAGAGTGAATCCGCCAAAAGGCGGACAAGTCCGCCGAGAGGTGGACAAGTTCGTTAGTTACCTGAATATCCACCTTCCAGCTATTGACATTTATCCATGAACTTCGTATATTGCCTCTGAGGT
>CBDVBD010000216.1:0-3683 GCA_965372135.1 uncultured bacterium
AATGCTATGGGATAATGGTATTCAGGTAATTCATTATAGTCATTTAAAGAAAACTTCGATTGATGGGGCTGCCTTTTGGATTGATAGAGATAATCCCGTGATAGTTTTAACCCTTCGTCGTAAGCGATTAGATAACTTTTGGTTTACGCTTTTTCACGAACTTGGTCATATAATAAATGATGGTTATTTTACATACTATGATTATTCAGAGTTTAAATCAACAGATGCATCAGATTCACGTGAAAAGTGCCCAAATAAATTTGCCGCTGATATATTAATTCCCCCTGATTTGTGGACACATTTGAAGCATAGATGTGCTTCTAGTAAGTATATATCTGGGAGTATGTTGCGTAGTTTCGCTTGCGTAGCTAATGTTCATCCAGCTATTGTAGCAGGTCGTCTAAGAAAAGAAAGAGTTGTCCCTTGGTCTCATTTTAACAAAGGAGATTTTGGCGCTACAATTAATATCGATGATATAATTTCAGTAATTAACAAATATTTATCCCGGCAGGTTTCAAGCAAAACTTAACCTGGAGGAAATCGGAAATCGGAAATCGGAAAAAAGTAGGGCAATGAAGCCCGACTTTTAATTTGCACACTTGCTAATCCTGTCCGCCTACTGGCGGATTGCAAACTTCTACTTCAAATATACCATCTTTTTACTTGCCCGATATTCCCCCGCTTTCAAACTAACAAAATAGGTTCCCGATGCTAATCCTTCGGCATTAAACGTTACATTGTGCGATCCCGGATTCATATTCCGGTCTATCAATGTTCGCAGTAACCGCCCATTCACATCGTACACTTTCAATAACACCTTACCCGCCTGCCGCACTTCAAACGGAATCACCGTGCTGCTGTTGAATGGATTGGGATAATTCTGATCCAACCGATAGGATGCCACCGTAGTTGGCGATTCTCCCACCTCCACATCCAACTGATCCAAATCAAACGCATACATCGACCGTCCGTGGGTGCCGGACACTAACTTCCGGTCGCCATTGTGCAATTCGATATCGAACACCGGACACACCGGATGATCATCCCCCATCACCGCCCAGGTGGCGCCGCCGTCCTGTGTGTAATACATCCCGAAATCGGTGCCGATAAACAACTGGTCAGCGTTGGTGGGATCGGGTAAAATATCGTTCACCGGAATATCCACCAAATTCCCGCTGATATCCTGCCACGTCACCCCGTAATCAGTGGTCTTGAAAATATGCGGCAGCAAATCGTCCTCCTTGTATCCGGAAAACGTCACATATCCGGTCGCTTGATCGAACACATCCGCCGTCACCCGGGTACACCACCGGTCGGGCAGCGAATCCGACACCATCGTCCAATTCCCACCGCCGTTGGTGGTCACCCACACTCGGCTGTCGTCGGTCCCCGCCCAGATTACATCAGCATTCAACGGCGACTGGCTGATGGTGGTAATCGTCCCGTATATCAAATTCCCACCCCCGGAACCACCGGTCAAATTTGGGCTGATGGCGTCCCACCAGTCTCCGCGATTTGTGGTTTTGTACAGCCGTTCCGCACCGTAGAACAACACCTCGTTGTCATGGGGACTCATCACCACCGGCGTGCTCCAATTCCGCCGTTCGTCATCGTCAATCCCATCCAAAATAGAATCCCAACTGTATCCCTGACCCAAATTGGTCGATCTCCCCAGTCCGCCGTACTGGTATTCCGCGTAAATGACGTTGGAATTAGTCCAATCCACGTTGGTATAAAACCCGTCCCCATAATAAATTACATCCCAATCATCCACTACCCCGTCCAACGTCCTCGGTGTGCTATTATCCTGAGTCCCGCCGTACAACCGGTGCGGCAGCAGGTGGTCGATGGTGATGGCGTAAAACTGTGTGATTGGCAGATCGTAACTTTTCGCCCAGCTAACCCCCCCGTTATTGGAAATGAACACCCCGCCGTCGTTTCCCGTTACAATGTGACTGGGATTCGCAGGATCCTGCCACTGAGCGTGCATATCCACATGCTGTTCGTTCAAGATGGAATTCCAATTGATGCCGCCGTCGGTGCTCTTCCAATGTTCCACATCCCCTAAATACACCGCATCGGGATTGGTGGGATGTACCCAAATCTGCCCGAAATACCATGCAAACCCGGAAAGTTCCGATGGATCGGGATTCACCATCCGCGATTCCCAACTATCGCCTCCATCCGTGGTGCGCCACACTCCCATCGTGCGCCCAGGATGGTTGATATAAACCGCATATATAGTATTTGGATCGGTAGGCGCAATCGCCAGCCCAATCCTGCCGTTATCGGGATCATGCTGCGGTAATCCGTTGGTCAACTCAACCCAGTCATCACCGCCATTTATGGACCGCCAAATTCCGGTACTCATCCCCCCCACATGGCGATAAGAAGGCTTGCGGATCCGTTCCCACATCGCCGCATACACAATATCAGTATTGGACGGATTAATTACTACGTCGATACACCCGGTGGAATCGGTCAAATGCAGCACCTGTTCCCAGGTGTTCCCGCCGTTGGTAGTGCGATACACCCCTCGATCGGGATTGGTGCCGAACAAAGTGCCCATTGCCGCCACGAATATCGTCTGCGAATCGGTGGGATCGATTGCGATCCTGCCGATATGCCTCGATTCCGGCAATCCCATAAATTCCCAGGTGCCCCCGCCATTGGTGGAACGGTATATCCCGGTGCCGGCGTATGAATCTCCGCTGGAATTGGCTTCACCGGTGCCGAACCAGATAGTGTTGGAATCCGTGTGATCGATCGCCAAATCCCCCACCGACAAACTGGGTACTGCATCGGAAATCTCGTCCCACGACACACCCCCATCGGTAGATTTCAACACCCCTCCCAATGCCGCTCCAGCGTAAATAGTATTCGGATTATCCGGATGTACGGCTAATGCCGTTATCCTACCGCCCACGTTGGAGGGTCCCGCCATGATCCAATTCCCCTGATCGGTGCCCAACGTGGCTTCCCGAACCGCTACCGCCCGATCCAATGCCCGGCGATAAGCGGCAAAGGGAATGTCATCATACGGATACGCCCGCGATAACGTGAACCATTCCGTAGGCTTCTTGCTTTTGTCATTGCCTTGTTTTTTTAACTTATACGCCCGGTATGATTCATACGTGACCGTTTGGTCGCTACCGGAATCGAATATCACCAAATAACCAGCCGCCAAAACTACTATCAGCCCCAGCGTGCCCAGTATCATCCACCTTTGCGACATGGTTTCCTCCTTCAGTAATCGATGTCGTCAATTTTCAATTGGTATCTAACAATATACACAATCATCCCACCAAATTCAAGGATTTTATCAACAACCGCTCCCTTTTCGAACATCCTCTATTTGGGTGCTGTCAAGTGTCCTCACTTGACAGTCCCAAATACAGTTTTGAATTTTGAATTTTGAGTTTTGAATTTGTTTAGGGTTTCGATATTCGAATTTAGAATTTTCTTGTGTGCTGTCAAGTGTCCTCACTTGACAGTCCCAAAACAGTTTTGAATTTTGTATTTTGTATTTGTTTAGAATTTGGAGTTTGGGATTTGTAATTTGTTTGAGATTTGGAGCTTGTGATTTGGAATTTTCTTCAAAATAATCTCCCTTTTCCCCTTGCTTTTCGATTTGAAATTTCGTATATTTACTGCACAAATTTGCAGTAATCCAATCGTATCAT
>CBDVBD010000217.1:0-3657 GCA_965372135.1 uncultured bacterium
GAAACCCAGGATAATCACTCTTATATCGTGAATATTCAACTTGCCGCCTCAGTAATCCATCAAGTTTCCTCATAGCCAAATTATAATCCCCACTCCTCCAATTCGTCAAAATACCCCGTATCATGTCGATAAACTGCTCAATTTCCCCATCATTATTATCTTCTGAATTTTCCTTTGTATCTGGTTCTAAAACACGCTGATGCAAATATGCTATATAATCGTCATCGTAATCAAAACCTGATTTTACTGAACCAAGCACTCTTCTAAAACCATCCAATCCGGGATTCTCTAACCACCGTAACCACCGGATTATATCGATCATATGCCAAGTAATCCTTGAAGCATCGATCTCATGAGGAATCCGGTACAACCGGAATGCCTCTGATACTGCAGACACCAGGGATTCTGAAGGTACCACAACCGAAGTATCCGAAAACTTTACTTCACCATCCGATCCAACCACTAACTGTTCAATCTGCTCCGCGATCCATAACCCTTCCTCCAACGCATTGTCAGCACCATAAACACAATATTTTGCGCGGCTCGAATCCGCTGAAGGTACCGAATTGAAATCATCAGGGAATTGTATTCTATAAGAATCTGCAAGCCGCCGATAGGTGGCATCAAGCCCTAATTCTCGCAGTCGATGTCGATACCCCATATCCACCCACTGCCGAAAAAACGACCCTTCGATATCGGAAAAAAGGTAAACATCCTCCGCACGCACTATGAAGGGCTCCAACAACCGCCACTGCATCCGGTGCGCCAAATGCAGATCATCCACCACCATCAAATCATAGGTTCCCAACTTTCCCTGACTATCCTTATCATCTAAATACCTAAGCGCTTGATCAATCTCATCCACAAAATCCCCATACCCTCTTGATATGAACGCATCTTGATATTCTTGGATGAAATCCAACAATTCCAATGACTTCGAAGACACTGATTTCCCCAATCGATGCCGTAATAATTTGAAGCTTACCTCACCCTGTTTCAACTGACGAATCAGCGGAAACAACTCCCTCACTATCGACTCCAAAGAAAGGCGCGACCCATTTTGCCCCCAGGGATCCCGTGATTCCAACATTTCCTTAAGCCACAACCTTTGCTGAAATTCCGAAAGCGGCGTCAACCGTTCCCATGGTGGAATCAGTGCCCGAAGTACTTCCAACAACGACCGGCTGTGATACACTAACTGCCCGGACCATCCCCCGCACTGTTTACCAATCCTATCCACTAAATCATCCCGGGCTCCAGGATTCATCGTTACAAATAGAATCCGATCAGGCGACACCCCCCTATCCAAAGCACCTGTTACCAGCTTAATCGCCTGCAGTGTCTTGCCGGTACCTGGTCCGCCCATTGTCCAAATACAATCGCCCATCAAATAATCCTATCTAACTCCGTTTCCTGCCCTTCCACAAATACTTCACCCAAACACCGAAACGCCCCCGTTTTAACGCACCTTTGGCAATAATTCTACACTTCCGCTGCAATTCATTGATCACCAACGTCTGATATTGCTCCACCATCGGATCCTTTAGCACCTTTTCCAATGCCGCCACTCGGTACCGATCAATCCCCCAATCACTATGTGACAACTGATCGTCATGCCCGCCATACTTGGACGCCAGCGGCTCATCAATCAAATATACCGGAAACTTCAGCGCTACCCGAAGCCACAAATCATAATCCTCACAAATTGGAAGCCGTTCGTCAAACAACCCCACCTGATCGAACAATTCTTTTCGCATCATCACCGCCGACGGACTGACCACGCACAATGGAAGGCAATCCGTAAATATCCATCCCGATGGTTTCCGATGCTTATTTCGCGGATTTACACGTACCCCGTTCCGAATCCAGATTTCCTGCGTCTGACAAATCATTACATCCGGACGATCCTGGAAATACTCAACCTGAACTTTGAGCTTGTTCCGATCCCATACATCATCGCTGTCTAAAAATGCAATCAATTCCCCTTGCGCTTCCTTTATCCCCCGATTCCTGGCTGCCGACACCCCACCGCGTTCCTGCCAAAAATATCGTATCTGTGAATCGTCTAAATCGTATTGTTCCTTAGTGCCATCCGTCGATCCATCATCCACAATAATCAGCTCGACCCGGCGATAGGTCTGAGCAAGCACCGAATCTACCGCCCGACGCAGCATCTCCATGCGGTTATAGGTTGGAATAATTACACTGACCAGTGGATCATCTTCGGACATAATCAACTAATTGTGGTTAGACGTATCCCCACCTTACACATAAATATGGAAGCCTGCATTACATATACCCTAACATAGCAAAAAATCCCCTTGGAATCAAGGGGATTTTTCATTTCCGACTATCATTACCAATCGTGGACGTTCCTCAGCGCAGCTCATCCATCAGGACTTCCACCGCTCGTTCTAACTGGCTGTCTCGTCCTAACAAATCTTCCTCGGGTGGTCGATCCACATAAATATCCGGTTCGATCCCCCAATTCTCCAAATTCTTCCCCCGCATATCGTACCATCCCGATCCCGGAATCCGAAATCCGGTCCCATCGATTAGCTCTACATCGTTTGTCCCAATTACCGCTCCGTATGTCGGCACACCCACCATAGTTCCCAACTCCAGTGCCCGGAATCCCATTGGGAAAATTTCCCCATCGGAATAGCATCGCTCGTTAATCACCATCACTATCGGCTTATCCCAGCGGTCTAAGGAATTGTAAGTAATATCCTGACCCCGAGAAATGGAATAGCCGTATTTCCGGCGCATCAGCACCGTTAAAATCTGGTCATGGATCGATCCACCGTTGTTAAACCGGATATCCATCACCATCGCATCCTTATCCCAGCATTCACCGAACAAATCTTGGATAAAACGCCGATAATTACCACCACCCATTGCCGAAATATGTAAATATCCTGCTTGCCCATCGGACAACGAATCCACCATCGCCCGATTGCCGTCCACCCAATCCTCGTACAGCCGACCCCGAAATGTCCAATAATTAATCGGTTCCAACTCAATCTCACGGGAATTCTTCCCCTCCGCATTTTCCGCTACCACCAAATCGATTTCCTTATCAACCTTGTCATTCAGCAGTTCGTAGAAATTCATATCCTCTGTTATTTCAGTCCCATCAATGGCTAAAATGAATTCTCCGGGATTGATTTTGGACTCGATGCGATCCGCCGGCGTTTCCGTCACCACGCGGGTCACTTTGATCCCCGGTCCGTGGTAATTTTCATCGTACAGAATCCCAATATACCCGGTTTGTACTTCCTCATCATCTTTATAACCCCCATACACACCTAAATGCGACGCTGACAGTTCTCCAATCATTTCCCGAACCACATCGTTGAAATCCCAAGTGGTCCTTGCCGCTTTTGCCAACGGCAAATACTTATTATGCATCGCCTTCCAGTCGGTACCATGGAAATTATCATCATAGAAACCATCGTACAACAACCGCCACGCCTCATTAAATTTCTGTACCTGCTCCTTTTCCCAATCTATCGTCAGTTGGACACTAAACCCCAAACTGAACAGCGATGCCCCATCCTGGTTGGCAACCTTACGAATCATCCCCTGATTCCCGACGAATACCACAGTCTCATTGTCATCCATCCAATGAATCTCGTCGGGAAAATCACCACCACG
>CBDVBD010000218.1:0-3615 GCA_965372135.1 uncultured bacterium
GCTCCGAACGACCGAGAATAGCCCACAATAATATATCCTCCGTCCGCTGTTTGTTGGACTGAACGGGCCTCTTCCCAATCAACATCCCCGAAAGTGCGGGTCCAAAGAGTATCACCGACACTATCCGTTTTTACAAGATAAAAATCGTAATCACCTGCGCCGTATGAATTGGTTATTCCCGCCAGAATATATCCACCGTCAGTGGTTTGATGGAATGAAAAGCATTGATCATCCGCACTATCCCCATAAGTACGGGTCCACAACGTATCCCCGACGCTATCGGTCTTCACCAGATAAAAATCAAAACTGCCTGCGCCGAAAGAACTGGTCCTTCCCGCCATGGCATACCCCCCGTCAGATGTCTGCAGAACAAAATTGGCTGAAATTTCCGCAGTCACACCACCATAAGTGCGTGTCCATGATGTATCCGGTCTTAGTTGCGCCGATACCACAGCCACCCAAAATCCCATGAGCGCGAACAGGAAAACCAGGATGTGTGTATTTTTCGATTTCATGATACTCTCCTCGTCAAATTGACCTTGATTGAAATAGTTGGTTTGTTTTTACTTATTAGCCCAGTGCAGAGAGCACTTTTTATAATATAATAAATAGATTCAACTGTGTCAAGCTTTTTATATTGCCCAGGGAGAAATAATTAAGAAGTAAATAAGCCCCGAACCAAGATGGTTCGGGGCTTTGTGTATCATCCGTACAATACTCTGTGGTTTCACATGAGGGCATGTGATATCAGGTCTTATCAAAACGTCTCGGTGTACATGATTCGGATTTCGCGGCTGGGGTCGGTGGCGAATCTGTCGTTCCTCAGGATGTCCTTCAACAACAACTCCACCGCCAACTTCTTGGCGAAAGTCCACCTGAGCGCGGTGTGCCAATATCCCCGATCCTTGCCAATGGAAAATTCCCCGTTGTCGTTGGTCGCCAGGTCGTATTCCATCAACACCGTCAACTCCTCGTTCAAGCTCTTGTCTAATCCCAGAAAGGCGGATAGGTTTCCATCATCATCGTCCTCGATGCTGTTGTAAGTGAGTCCGGCGTGGAATCCGAAGGTTCCCAGCTTCACGATTTCGAAATTTTTGCCCGCCACCGCAAACAATCCTTTGGCTTTGAAGGTGTAACGATCGCCTTGATAGTCCACGTCTCTGTACCGACTTGAGACTCTGTCGGCGTAACGATCGCCTACATAATCCGCATCACTGAACTTCGAGGTTTCCTCCACCCAGGCGCCGCGCCCTTGATTGGAGAATCCCAACACGATCGCCGGCATCATAAACGATTCCTCGAACAGCCGGTATTTCAGCAATACACCCGGTTGTTCGTTCCAATCCACCGGCTCCGCGCCGATGATGCCAACCCCGCCGTAAGACGCTCCCATGGTGAACCGGTCGAACAACCCTACCGCAAACCCGAACAACACCCCGCCTTCCGGGAACACGTGCAGTTCGAAATCATACTGTCCTTTTTTCAGGCATCCGGCGGTGGGGCAGTCGATTAGTTTCTGGATTTCGATGCCCCATGTCTCAAATACCGGCGCTGCTTCTTCCTGTGCCCATGCCATTACACACAGCGCCATCAGGCTCACAATCACAAATTTCACGCTTCCCATCGGTCCTCCCTTTAGTCTTCGATTCGTTCCACGTTGGCACGTGGAAGTATCACCTTTTCTCCGTTTTCCAGTTCCACTTCCAGCACCCGCACCATGGCTTCCGATTCCAGTTTATGCAGCTCAGGCGGCAAGCCGGTTAATTTGCCGAGCTGCCCAAAGTAGGGTGCTCGGATGATGCGGATGATATCGCCAGGTTCCAATCCTTTAATTTCGTCGGTGGCTTCCGACACTATTTCCTGGTCCGGGTGTGCGATGATGATTTCCGGGCGGATGACTCCGGCTCGGATTTGCGTGGCGCCGGAAATGGATGCTTTCAAGCCTTCGTTTTTGCCCAGCAGGTCGAAGGTTTTCCGCGCCATGTTGATTTGCCCGAAGCCTTCGGTGACGATCAAGGTCAAGCCCACGTCTTCGGTGCCGGTAATCGCCACCCCCTGTTCGTAGCCCAACAGTTCTTTCAAGTCCCGGTTGGAAAAGCCGCCCGCCACTACTCCGTGGGAGCCGGCTTTGACCGCTTTGTGGATGGCGGGTAAGGTCACGAAGGATCCGCCCACCAGGATTTTGCCCGTCAGGTCGCCGTCGATCAGGTCTTCGTCCAGTACCTTGTCGGGCGTTTCCACCATCATTTTGATTTCGCCAAAGGTTTCGCCGCCTACGCCGAAAATGCCCTGGATGAATGACCCCTGAGTTTCGATTTCGATGCCTTCCCGTTCGTAAACTTCGGTGACCGTGCCGTCGAGGTAGGCGTTGATCTGCACCGGCTGGGGCGGTTCGCGGAAGATTAGCTGTCCGGTTTTGTCGGAAAATGCTTCCAAGGTGCCGGTGACGGGGGAATTGGAGCGGGATTTGAACAGTCCGAAGAAGCTTTTGGATTCGGCGACCACTTGCCCTTCGGTGACCGGATCGCCGGGTTTGACCACCAGTGCGGCTTCGATTTCGTCCGGTTCGATGCCCAGCAGGTTGGCGGCGTTCAGGGTTTGGACTTTTCCCGGCAGTTCGGTTTTAGCGACCACGGTTTCGGCGGGCAGGCGGTCGCCGGTTTTTACCAGGACATCTCCCAACAGTGGGAGTCGCCGTTCTTTCGAGACCACGGTATTTTCCGCTACTCTAAGTCCTGGGGTGTATGCGTGTGCCAAAAGATACTCCTATTATATCGATTGTGTGCGTTTTGCGTTATCCCACTAAAACGCATTTACTCTGTGTCTGTTGTAATTATCTTATTGTATTACCTTAAATTCCCAATCTGAACGCTAAGTAATGCACCATAGAAAGATTTCTCGGAATTCAGATTTGCAAAACCATAGAGACCAACTCCGAGGTTCGTGGAACGTGTCCAGTAAAGCAGACTTTCTATTGGAACTCCTACGGTGGAAAAAGTCTCCTCTACCCTTGGCGATGATCCAAATCCTCCCCCACCATGTTCACCACCACCGACAATACTGATGCCTCCGGAGATGGATGCGAAGATTGATGGGCTTTTGTAACATCTACCATAGAGAGCCCCGATATCCCAAACATATTCACTGGGGGAAAGAAGTGCTATTAAATCTTCTTCAGTATGAATCCCCCGGACTGTGATAATGTGGTGTCCAGGTTGGTATGATAGATTAGCGCCAATCGCCCATCCAACCGAACTGCCCCCAAAACCGGCAATTCCCCAGATGCGAGGTGTGTCGTTTGGATTATTCTGGGCATATGTTAGTGGATTCCAGATGATTAGTGCCATTGCTGTAAAGCAGACAATTTGCCAGTATTTTTGAGCTTTTTTCATGATTTGATCCCTTCTATTTTTATTTTGTCCCCCTGCTTTCTGATTACATTAGGTGTTTAATTTCTTTCCTCATCTGATTTGGCGGCTTGTATTTGAGTGTGTATTGGATTCTATTCCGTTTCTAATAGACAAGATTCAACTTTCACAGAATGGTTTCGTCGTTCCTTCGAGACTACTGTATTTTCCGCTACTCTAAGTCCGGGGGTATATGCGTGTGCCAAAC
>CBDVBD010000219.1:0-3568 GCA_965372135.1 uncultured bacterium
TCCACAATGGCATCAACTTGTTTTTCGTAGAAATAAGCTGCTTTGTCCAGCAATTTGTCCATCTCACCGGTTTCCTCACCAGTGGCGATCAACTGAACCAGGGTCGCGGGAAAGATCATTGATTTTTTCAATGCGACGGAGATGGAAAATCCGTCTTTAACCAGGACTTTAGCGCTTTTTAGCCCCCTCTGGATGACACGGTTATCCGCCACCCGGTATACGTGATCGATGGATTCCAATACCGGTACTCCAGCGCCGATCAGGATTCCGAAGGTTTTGGCGAATTTATTCATCAGGGAATTCATGATCAGCGACCCGAACACCGGAAACCGGAGTTTCACGGTGTCGAAGATGAAGCCGCCCCTTCGGGTCATGGATATGAACCAGATCAAAGCAATCACCGACAGGAAAATCAACAGGGCGACGAAGAAGTTCTCGCTGACCAGATTGCTAACGTAAACCAACATTCGAGTGGGACCGGGAAGCTTTGCACCGAACTTGTTATAAACATCGGTGAACATGGGGATGACGAACCGCAGCAGCACAACGATAATGACGACCAGGAAGCACAACGCAAAGACGGGATAGGATAGGGCGGAAATCACTTTACGCCGGGTTTCCGCTACGGATTCCAGATAATCCGACAACTGTTCCAGGATCACATGCAGCGATCCGGAAATTTCACCGGCGTGCACCAACGCCACATAAAGGTTGTTAAAGACGCCGGGGTGCTGCGCCAACGCATCGGAAAGACTCAATCCTTTCTTCAGGTCGGTATTCACCCGCGCCAGTACCCGGCGGAACCTTACGCTCTTTTCTTCCGCCAACAGGTTGGACAAGGATTTTTCCAGGGTTAGTCCTGCGGAGAACATGGTGGAAAGCTGGCGGGTGAAGAACACCAGGGTTCTCAGGGGAACCTGGGTCCGTAAGCGTTGAATGGTCAGGGCAACCTGTTCGGCAATGGAAGGTTCGTCGGTGGCCTCGGTTTTCATTTCCTTAACGGATACCACCGTGCCTTTTTTGCGCAATGATTCCACTGCAGCTTCCACGTTGACGGCGCGGATCATATCCTCGATACGTTTGCCTTCGTTGTCTTTTAAAACGTAAGCGAAAGTTGGCATGGATTGTTTCCTCTATGTTCCTTGCTGGTTGTGGTCATGAAACCGGTCAGACGTTCCAGCACTTTCGGTATTAATCCTAATAATCCTGTATCGTAATTCGTTGTACTTCGTGTGGAGTAGTGACGCCTTCGAACACCTTTCGTAAGCCGGATTCTCGCAGTGATATCATTCCCAATTCAATGGCTTTTTCCCGGATGTCCTCTAAGTTGGCATTGTCATAGATCAGACGGCGGATGGGTTGGCGGATTTCCAGGATTTCGAAGATTCCGGTACGGCCATAATAGCCGGTACCGCGGCAGTGTACACATCCTCTCCCCCGGCTGAAAGTGCGATCCTTGTATTGTTCGTAGGGGATGCCCAGGGCTTCCATCTCCTCCTTTTCCGGGCTATAGGTTTCTTTACAGTTTTGGCAGATTCTTCGAACCAGACGCTGCGCCATCACCAGGTTCAGACAGGAGCCAACCAGGAAGGTTGGCACTCCGATGTCGATCAGACGGGTGATGGTGGAAGGTCCGTCATTGGCGTGGAGTGTAGTAAAGACCAAGTGACCGGTTAAGGAAAATTTCACGGAGATATCCGCGGTTTCTTCATCACGAATCTCCCCAATCAGCATCTTATCCGGGTCCTGCCTCAAGATGTGTCTGAGGGCACTTGCAAATGTCAACCCGATTTTAGGTTTAGCTTGAACCTGGTTGATGCCGGGAAGGTGATACTCCACCGGGTCTTCGACGGTGGTGATGTTATCTTCCTCGGACATAATTTCTTTTAAGGCGGCATACAATGTGGTGGTTTTCCCGGAACCAGTGGGACCGGAAATAATAATCATTCCGTAGGGTTGATTGATGGAGCGGCGGAATATCTTCAAATGATGTTTTTCAAAACCCAGATTGGGCAGGCTGAACATGAAAGCACTCTTATCCAGCAGCCTAAGTACAATTTTCTCGCCATTGACGGTGGGAAGGATCGATACCCGGACGTCCACTTCCTTTTCGGGGCTGATAATGGTAAAACGACCGTCCTGAGGCAGTCGTTTTTCAGCAATATTCAACCTGGATATAATTTTCAAGCGGGAGATAATCCCGGGATGCGACGATTTGGGAGGGGTCATTACCTGCTGGAGGACACCGTCGATGCGGTAACGGACGGAAATGATGTTTTCCTGGACTTCGATATGGATATCAGTGGCACGTTCTTTCAAGGCATCGGCGATGATGAGGTTGACCAGTTTGACCACCGGTGCATCGTCGATTTCGGCACTGGTTTTGGTCATATCGATCAAGCCTTCTTCATCGGTATCGGCTTCGGCAAAGAATTGGAGATCGCCGATTACTTCGTCCACTTCGCCGCTTTTACGAATGCGGACATAGAGTTCTTCGATGGCGATACGAATCCCGCTAGGGGTGGCTAACACCGCCTCCACATTCATTTTGCTCAGCTTTTGGAGGTTGTCCATCACCACCAGATTATCCGGATCGACCATCGCCACTTGTAGGTTGTTGTTTTCGGACGCCATCGGGATGACCTGGTGTTCCCGGGCAAAGGGTTCCGGGACAATCTTGACCACTTTTTCCCTCGCACCGAGTAGGGAATCGTTATCAGCAAAGGGGATATTCAATTGTTCCGCCAAGGCGCGGTAGATGTCCTCCTCCAGGGCTAACCCCATGGTAATCATGACTTCGCCGACGGGTTTTTTATCGAATTTTTGCTGGTGCAGCGCCTCTTGAAGCTGTTCCTCAGTAATCACACCCTGTTTGACCAGGATGTCGCCGATTTTATCACCTTGAAGAATGTTTTTTATCATAAATTTAGCCTACCTGCACATCTACGACATAAGTATCGTGTATTCTTAACAGTTAGATAGTTATATGTGCTATGTACCATGAAGCCCGGACGGAAGGTGGGACTCCTTCCGCCCGGGATCTTATTATCCTTAAGAATCAGTCAGCAGAATGTCATTACTTTATGAGATTAATCTCCGTTAGGTTGGAAGATAATCTGCTGCCCGTCGGTGAAGCATTCCGGATACCCGTACACCGCACAGTTCACGGTACCGGTGACCTTAGGGGGTACGTTGGAATATAATCTGCTGCCCGTCGGTGAAACATTCCGGGTACCCATACACCGAGCAGTTCACGGTACCGGTGACCTCGGGGGTAATGGGATCCAAGAACACATTTTCCATTTCAGCGACGATCCACAAAGTGGCTTGTCCCGGCGGATCGGGGGGCTGACCGGTGTATTTCTCATCCATCAGCACACCACCGGGCGGTGGTGCAGTAAAGAATTGACCTTTAGTGGTAAAAAAGAGGCACAGGGCGTTGTTTACGGGCAGTCCGTGTCCTTCTTGCACTACGGCTCGGCATTCGAACAATGCCGGATTACCCAACGAGTTGTACTGCCAGGCTGCCGGTGGAAGGTCGGGGGTGCGAGAGCGCTCGTGCGGGGGG
>CBDVBD010000220.1:0-3321 GCA_965372135.1 uncultured bacterium
TATGTCATGAAACACTTGTAAACCATGTCATGATATCATACAATGGCACCTGACAGCCCGATAGGAACCTGAGATTGTTAACCTTGTGTTTCCATCCCGATTTCGCATTGGACGATTTGCCATACACTTCGCGTAATCAAGCCGAAGAATGTTGTCAAACGGCAATTGACAATGGTCTAACCCGAGTCCGCATCGGAAACCAGCACATTCTAAGAGTCGATTATTGACGGCGTTTTTCGGTGGGAGGCAGCGTTAGCTGCCTTGTGTTGGTGGAGGATTGCTTTGTGGTAATGTGTCTTCTTACACGCACGGCTTGAGGTGATCTTGGGACACCCTGGCAGCGTCCGATAATACGGTAAAACAAGCAAGCTAAACTATCCGGAATCGCATTATCCACGTGTACAGTGTCGTATACGGTTGCGAGCAAGTTATTCAACGACAACGTATCTTCTGGATGAGTCAACCGGTGGATATCATAACTTGAGGCTGGAACCCAATGCCCCAAGCTGTCGATCATCACCGGTGACCAAATCAAACGCACATCACCTTGTTCCCAAGCAATGGTCAAATCATTGATAACAGTATCCACCGGTATCGGATCTCCGGGAGTGAATTTCATATAGTCTATTCCTATCCAAAAATTCCTACTCTCGGGGTGCTGTCCTACTACCCGAAAAGTAACTGTGGTTTGCTCCGGAAGAAAAAGACTGTCAACCGATTGCAACCCGGAATGTGTTGTAGTATATGAATAACCTAACCATACACCGCTGATTCCTGATTGTGGGAATTCAATTACAAAGTTACTGCCATTTCTGAAAAGTGTATATCCCATTGAAATATTCCAATATCCGGAATCGGGTAAATTTAATCCTAACGTCATGTAGTCATCAATGGCGTTGGATTGTAGTTCAAGGTGAAAGCCATCACTCCATTCGCCTACATGGTGTGGATAAACCATATACTGAGCCCCACAATAATCACCCGGACTTGTAACTGTTGGAGGTATTAGTCTTTCCATTTCTACTATCCATTGCTCATCAATCAATAAGCTGTCCTCAGATGTTAGTGGATTACCAATAGAGGGTATTGCGGTGACACTATACAGCCCAATCAAAGTATCAGGCACTATCGCAGTTGCGTAGAATGTTGATCCGGAATCAACTACTACCGGAGTTGACAAGCAAGTTAGCTGGTAATTTGACAACAGAAAATCTACGGTGGAACCAGGGATAAATCCTTCCCCTCTAAGGAATAAAGTATCCACACCTGGATATGCAATGGTATCCAAACCTGATAAATTATATTCGAACAAACTGGTATTCCGATATTCCAATGTTCGAGCTGCGCGTCGAATATCCTCACCCTCGGCAGCAGCTCCTATTCGATAGAATCCAGCCGCAGCATCAGGAGCAATGATGATTGCTTCGAATCGTCCGGAATTGTCTGTGGTTAATGGAGTTGGTTCGGTCCCAATTTGACTGTTTCCCCAATATACCGTGATTTCTGTGTTGACCGGGAAAGCCCATCCCAGCACCGTAATTTCCTCTTCCGGATAGAGAATTGCTTCCGGTGCTGGATCGATAAAATCCACTTGGAATGACTTTTGGTAGAAGTACGCGGTACTGGAATAGATTGTTGGAATATTATTGAATGGTCCATGCTCAGTGGAGACCACTATTAAGGAATCAAAAGGTACCATATCAGTCAGGTGGAAACGATAAGCAGAAGTTTCTTTTTCATAATATTGCCACCAGGGCGCACCGTGAATAGCTCTTAGAAATGGCTGATACCGGAAATAGTACCCTCCGTTGAAATCATCTTCGGTCCCGGTTCCATGTATCGAAGGGAATGATTCACCATCGACTCTAATGCGTTGATCACCTTCAAGGAACAGGTGATCGTTCCCATAAAGAGTCCCTTTCATATATAGTTGACAACCCATGTAATGACCTTTGCCTTGAACATCAAGCAATACATAATCTTGACCATATGAAGTGTTAAAGTCATGTCTTGTGTTAGCCCAAAATCGCATATCTCCCGGGTCATCATTTACAGTTTCAACCCTGAATTGAACTTCCACTGATGATGTATGTTGGGATGAAATAGTCATGATGCACTTATAGAATGGGCTGGGAAAATAGCTGTATAGGGTGGGCGGTAAACAACCGATTGGCACTGAACTCATGGTAACTGCTCCCCAATGCGATCCGAATATATCACCTAAAGAACCTTCAATAGAAGGAATCTGCGACCCGTCCCAGAAAATCTGTAAAGTTAAGTTGTCTAATACCTCCTGGGAAAAAGGATTTAAGGTGAGTTTCAAGCATGACATTACCCCGGGCGATGCGAGAGTGAAAATGGTATCCTGCCCGCTGGGTGGAATGGAAACCGTTGTTTGCCAAACTGTGGTATCCGGCGGTGACCATATGCTTTGTCCCGCACTATCCCACATGGATTCCCATTGGTCGAGCTTGTTTTCCCAGGTAGGTGACAACGGTAACGAAAATGGTTCTACCTGCGTAGTATCAGGAAATTGAAGACCTGTAACTTGATAATACAACGCTTGATATGGTGATTCGGGAATAATCAATACACGGCATGTGTCCTGGAAATGGAAAGGAACATAGCAGAAAAATGCACCGGCAACGGAATCAGCTAATGGGGGGACAAAAGGCTCGGCTTCACCAAAAAACTGCCTCAGTGTAGTATCGACCACTGCGGTGGAAGTATCATCGATAAAGATCTGGAATCGTGCATCGTTTGGGAAGGGTCGTCGAGTAACCCATATCCGTGAAACCACGCCGGGACCTGAAATTTCAGCCATAACTTTTGAACCATCAGGATCTTCACGTAGATATGTCCCCCCATCGTAATTCCCGCCGTACCGGTCATAACTGGAGAATTGAAAAGCGTGACCGGGTGCGGGATCTGCCCAAAGTTGAGGATTCAATGCACGATCCAGGATGTCATAACCGCTACCTGGAACCACTACAAAAAACAACACGATCCCAACAAGGAATATTTTCAAAGCCCCGTTAAACATAACCTCGATCCATATGTATTCAAACGTATACGAAATATAAACAATTATTCGCATTAATTCAAGCATTTTATGTTCGGAGATGAGAATAATTTGCCGCTGTCATAAACTCTAATACTTTGACGAACAATCTCATCACACATCAATGACACACATAGTGCCAGAAACCTTATTTAATTGTTTATAATAGACCTGGATAAGTAACTACTATTTCTTCTGCGTTTTTAGAGCAGCATTAGGTAAGAATCCGTTGGAAATTCAGAACTTAAACATCTGAATAC
>CBDVBD010000221.1:0-3176 GCA_965372135.1 uncultured bacterium
GTTGTAGTAATGCCAAAGATGGCTGCCCGGCGATTGGATGCCGGCTTCATGTTTCCACACTTGCTGTCCCAACGTGTTGTACAATTTAAAATTAACCTGTTGAACCGACGGTAACTGATAAGAAATGTCGAAAGCCGCATTCGCTGGATTAGGATAAATCTGTATAGAAATAGATTCTGGTATTTGTGCACCTTGTAGTTGTTCGATACCATTCGGTCCCACATAATGTTCATACATGGTCCAATTCTGCCCGTAATTGGTGGTGTGGTAAATTCGCATTTCACCTCCTTGAATCAAGTAAGGATGAATGGCAGACATATAGAGTTCGCCCGGTTGTCTACTAATAGCAAAAAAACAAAACCAGTACAATCCCAGGTTAAAATCTGCGATTACATCCACGCTTGTGCCAAAGTTAGAAACACGCCATATCTTTTGAAATTCAAAATGAGAAACATAAATTTCACCGGAAACTGTTCCATTCAAGATATCGTTGGAATGACTTATTCCCCAGGTATTATAAAGATCTGTTAGATATGTGAAATTCTCGCCATAGTCGTTACTGTAATAAAGAAAACCAGAACCACCACGCATATAGACTTCACCAGAATCAACACCAAGCGCTATAGATCCAACATTAAGTGAATCAGGGAATCCAATACATGCGCACGGGGTGAAACTAACACCAAAATCATCGCTTCGTTCAATTCTATGATAGTTATCACCCATTCTCCGATATATCTCACCCGGAATGACCCCAGAAGCATAATGTCTGGTTACAGTGTCATTAACAACATTCCAACTGAAGCCGCCATCTATACTCACTTGATGTATATGGGGTATATCTATAGGGAATCGATACAAGGTGCTGTCTTGTGCATCCGCTAAAAGACCTCCAAAATGATCCACCCAGGCTGAATCTCGAAGTTCGATGTGTTCACCATAATCTGAACTGTAGTAAAATCCAAGTAGCCCCCCCCATGAAGGGATTAATCCCACGAAATATATTTCACCAGGCTGAGTGCCACAGACAATATCTTGGACTTCACCATAGGAGTATATGGATGATAATATCAATACCGACAGTATTAATAACCGTTTCACAATGCCCCCTTCAGCTACTACTTTAATTTATCTATCACTTGTGCAGCAATTTCATGTTCATCCAATGTCAACAGTTGCCCATTTTGCACCACCGGTTTTCCGTCCACCAATACCGAGTCTACGTTGTCGGCGCGGGCGGAATACACAATACGGCTGTAGATGTCATCATCGCCGGGAATCGAATGTACTTTATCCAGATCCAGTACCGTTAAATCCGCTTTTTTGCCCACTTCGATGGAGCCGATGTTGTCGTCCTGCCCTAATGCTTTGGCGCCGTTGATGGTCGTCATTGCGATGATATCTTTGGCGGGTAAAGCACTTGCTCCTTTTCGGTATTTCTGCAGCAGTCCAGTTAATCGCATCTCTGCGAACACATCCAAACTGTTGTTGCAACCGGCGCCGTCAGCACCGATCGACACCGAGACACCTGCGTCCAGCATCTCTACAATGGGGGCAATCCCGGAACTTAACTTCAGGTTGGTAGTGGGGCAGTGTAATACATGGCTTCCGGATTCCGCCAACAGTTCGATTTCGGAATCACTTACCCACACACAATGTGCCACGCATAGGCGGTGGTTTAATATCCCCAGTTTCCGGAAATATTCGATGTTTCCGAGACCGGTTTCCCGGCGCACCATTTCGGTTTCTTCCCGGTTTTCCGAAGCGTGAGTGTGTATAATAATATTATATTTTTCTGATATTTCTGTAATGCGTTTAAATAATTCCGACGACACCGATAGGGCAAACCTGGGCGCCAGGCATACTCCGATCCTGCCGTTTTCTGCACCGTGCCAGTTTTCCAGCAGTTGCTCGATGTCCGCCACCGCTTTATCAACCGGTTCGATGAATTCCGGTGGATGTCCCCGATCCTCGCGGTCCATTAACGCTTTACCCACCACGGCTCGGATTCCCCCGCGGCGTACCGCATCCAACACCACCGGCGTGTGGTTGACGGTTTCCATGGTCAATACGGTGGTGGTGCCCCCTTTTAATAGTTCCGCAATTCCCAGTTCTGCGGAAATCCGAATGGTATCTTCGGTTAAAGCTGCTTCCAGGGGCCAAATCTTTTCCCGGAGCCAGGACAGCAGTTCCCCATCCTCCGCCCGGTTGCGGAACAGGGTTTGATTCAGGTGCACGTGGGTTTGTATCAGCCCAGGTAAGACCACCTTCCCGTTTAGGTCTATCATTTCTTCCCCAGGGAATAGTTCCAAATCACCAATACTATGAATCGTATCCCCCTCTATCCGCAGGTCACCGTGCAGGATCCGGCGTTCCGGGTCCATAGTGACGATGATTCCGTTTCGTAATATCATGCGCTATTCCCCCGATTTCGCCGGAATAAATCCCTCAATGACCGTTTGGGAGCCGCTTCTTTCACTGCTGCTTTCTCTGCTTTTTCTCTTATGAGGCGTTCGTTCTCCTTTTCTTCCAACACATCTGCCAAGTATGCAATAGTGTTCCGATGTTCCAAGGCTTGCTGGATTTCGTCGTATTCCCGGGCGGAAAACAGGCTGTGCACGATGGGCGCAAAAAACACCATCGCCTGGCTGCCTACGTAATTCAAGGGTCGTACCGATTCCAGGAACAGTATTGCAGGCATCGCCATCCGGTATTTGATTACCCGGTCGGCGATTTTGCCCAATAATTCGATTTGACGTTCAGTGAGTTCTTCCGGAGGTGTTACCAATTATAAATCCGCAAATGTAGTAATCTTATTTCATCTTTTCCAGATATTTGCCGACGATTTCCACTACCTGCTGATGGTGAGTTCGAGTGGAGATAAATACCCCTCTAAAGTTCTCCAACCGGTGTTTGACGCTGAACGGGCTCAGGAACACCCCATGCCGTTCCACCACGTAGCTGCGGTAGTCGTCCCAGGATTTACGCACTTTGTAGAATATGCGGTCGATTTCGATCCCGTCTTGGGTAATTCTATAGCGGGTGGGGAGAACGAAGCCCCTGAGGGATGCGAACAAAATCACTCCCGATAACACTATGTAAATCCATTCTTTAGTGGTGACCCAGATTACCATCAACACCAGTAGGAACACCGTCCAGAAAATGACTGCTTTTTG
>CBDVBD010000222.1:0-3166 GCA_965372135.1 uncultured bacterium
AACGTTTCCGGAGGTGGGTCCCCAGCCCAACAACACCACCAATGATCCGTCCCGGGACACATCCACATAGCTTGAGGTAAAACCGGCGGGCATGGAGAAGTCCCATGCTACGGCACCGGTAGCGGGATCCAGGCGGTGTGCCGCGCTGGTATTGGAAAACATTACCACCTGTCCGTCCCCGGAGATATCCAAATAGGTGCCTCCAGCGGACACCATGTATTCCCACAGCGGTACGTTCGATGCCCGTTGAAAGAACACCATCCGCTGGTTATTCAAATAGTATCCGACACCGAAGTAGTCGTTGTAATCCGCTACAACGACGTCGTTGCCGATTCCGGTGGCGTCGCTGTGCTGCCATAACAGGCTGCCGGTGGGGTCATCAAATTCGAAGGTAGTGGGCGGTCGGTACCGCTGTACCGGTCCCGGTAGAGGTCCGGTTCTTCCCTGGATCGGTTCGGTACTCCAGCGTACCAGCCGTTGACCGTCCCGGTAAGTGGTTTCCGGTACTACTCCTTCGGAATAATTACCGATCGATTCTGCAAACACCACAACATAAAGGCAGCAGATAATTGTCACGGTAACTGTGAATAAAGGTATTGGGCGTGTCATGACAAGCCCTCCTGGGTGAAAAGGAGAATTCTGAAGATCGATGCGATGATAACGACGAATCAACCAGCACACTTGGACTTTTTTGTTCAACATTAATTATGCTGAGTCGGAGTCGGAGTGATCATGTCGTCGGGTGGATGGGATTTCTGTTGAGACAGCAGCGCCTGATGCTGGGATAATTCCCGGATCTGGCTGCGCATGTGTGTCATCCGGACTGACAGGTGGAGCAGGAAGATAATTACGAACAGAAACCCCAAAGTGAAAATCACCGAAGTGCCGGTTGCTGCGCCGATCAGGTTCCTTAACCAGATCAGGAAGTTGCTCCACAGGGCAACGATAACCAGCCCCAGGGCTGCGGCGAACCAGAACAGGGAATATGTTTCGTGAAGCTTTCGACGACGGATCAGGACTATAACCAAGCATAGGAATATTAGGGTTAATCCCACTGCAATCCATTTGGCGCGTTCTTGCATGGCTTTTCCTTGTTGAATGTATGAAGACAGCAATTAGGAGTTTTTTAAACGGTGGCCTCTCAAGAGTACCGCAAGTATAGCGATCAGGGATTTGAAGGGATAATTGAGGGACTGCATAAATCCGTAGTGAGATATTCCATGGATCCGTGGGTGCATTTCGACCGGTATTTCTACGATGCGCATACCGTTCCTATGCAGCGTGAGTAGAGCTTCGGCATCGGGAAAGTCTACCGGGAATTCTCTGGCGAAAAAGTTGGTGGCTTTTTGATTTAATGCCCTGAATCCTGATGTAGTATCGGCAATCCGTTTCCCGATTAGGAAAGCCAGGAGATTGGAAAATAGGACCATACCCAACCGACGTGTCCAGGGCGTTTTGTATTCGGTTTTCTTAATGTATCGGGAGCCGATTACACAGTCGTATTCGCCACTTTTCAGGGGGGTCAGTAGTTCGGTGATATACCGTGGGTCATGTTGACCATCGCCATCCACCACAACGGTCCAGGAATATGCTTTTTGAGCGGCGTAACGGTAACCAGTCTGTACCGTCCCTCCAATTCCAAGATTAGTGGGGTGAGTCAAAACGAGAATTCCCCGTTCATCGGCAACTTGAGCAGTATTGTCGGTTGAAGCGTCATTTATGACCACAATGTCAGCAAAAGGACTGTGTTGTTGAACGCTATCTATTACCTGCCCGATAGATCCGCTTTCATTGTAGGCAGGAATAATTACCAATACATCTTTCATGGCTCATCCAACTCTTGGCGAAAAATGCCTTTTAGGTTCCAGAATCTGGATTTTTGTATGGGTTTGATTGGAACCAGCTTCAGGTTTTTTGATATGATCATCTGCGGAATGTCTTTGCAACATCCGAAACCGCTTCTATGACGTCATCCACATCCTGGTCGGTCATCCTGGGATAAACGGGAAGCGTGATTTCCCGGTAGTATATCCATTCTGCAATGGGATACCGCCCCTCTTGTTCCCCGTATAGATTTCGGAAGAAAGGATGCAGATGGACGGGGACGAAGTTGACGGTGGTGCCGATATTCCGATTGCGCAGCTCTTCTATGAAGCAGGCACGATCAATGGTCAGCTTATCCAGGTTAATCAGAATGGGGTACAAGTGCCAGGCGTGTTGGACGTAGGATTTGACTTCCGGCATGTCGATTTCTTCCATGCCCCGGAACGCTTCGGTATAGCGTTTTGCAATTTTGGTGCGTGCCTGGTTGAAGCTGTCCAATTTTTTCAACTGGTGGATTCCTAAGGCGGCTTGCAGGTCGGTCATGTTGTATTTGTACCCCGGCGCTATGATCTGGTAGTGCCAGGATCCTTCGGATGTGTAGCGGGTAATGGCGTTTTTGGTCATACCGTGCATAGACAGTATGCGGAACTGCTCTTCCAAGTCATCCCGATTGGTGACGATCATCCCTCCTTCGCCGGTGGTTAAGTTATTGATGGCGTAGAACGAAAAGCAGGTGGTATCGCCGAATTTTCCAACTGGGACCCCTTTATAAAATGACCCTAAGCTGTGTGCTGCATCTTCCATCACCGCTAAATTCCGGGAGTTAGCCAGGTCAAGTATCTGGTCCATTTCGCAGGGGTGTCCCCCATAGTGTACCGGGATAATCGCTTTGGTCTTGGGCGTGATCGCCGCTTCCAGTTTTTCCGGATCGATGTTCCAGGTGTCCGAAGCGATGTCCGCCAAAATGGGGGTGGCGCGCTGATGCAAGATTACATTAACGGTGGAACAGAAGGTCAACGGAGTGGTGATGACCTCATCGCCTTCCTCGATGCCCAGCGCCACCAATGATAGATGTAACGCCGCAGTGCAGGAACTGACTCCGATGGCATGTTTGACGTCTAAGTATTTCTGCATTGCTTCTTCAAACTGCTTGGTGCGGGGACCGGTGGTGACCCATCCCGACTCCAAAGCGGCAACCACTTCCTGTTTTTCTTCCTCGCCGATGGTGGGAAGTGCGTAGGGTAAGAAATTTTCGCGCATAAAAGGTGTGTCCGGTTGATTATGCTTGATTAAATAATCGGTGTTTACTTGTTAAACTTAAACAGGTATTTGACATTGTAGT
>CBDVBD010000223.1:0-3147 GCA_965372135.1 uncultured bacterium
AATCCCATTCACTATTCCAACCCAATCAGATGTCCAAATTGCCATCTACAACATCCTCGGTCAACGGGTGAATCAAATTGATTTCCCCCCTCTTTCTCCGGGAGCTCATCGAATACTGTGGGATGCAAGCGCGATGTCTTCCGGAATTTATTTCGTTAAGTTAAATTCACAAGGAAAAGAATTCATCAAAAAAACTGTGCTGCTGAAATAACTCGATTTATTCAATCAACAATATAAACGAAATCCAGGGTGGAATACCGCCCTGGATTTTTTCTCCTAAATATCAACCTATCCTACACCCTATATCCACTTCTACCGTTGGGTTCCTTTACTAACTAGTTTTTCCGCAAATATTTCGAAGCAAAATATTAACCATTAATCACGCCGCTGCAGGCTACAAAAAAAAGAAGCCGGAAATGAAACCGGCTTCTTTAGAGGAGGAGATTTAAGGGAAATTCGCGGTCAGGACCCTTGACCTAGCGGAGGGGGCACCAGGCCGCCGTAAACGGCACGAGCCCTGACCATTATTGCAATGAACTAAAAAGATTGTCAGGGCTCTGAATCTGGCGGAGGGGGCACCAGATTGCCGTTAGGCGTCGAACCCTGACTTTTATAATATCGGATTAACCATCCCCCTTTTGTCTGATTATAATATAATAAAAAAAACTCCTTTTGTCAAGTGTTTTTTTGAGAAATTTTCCTATTTTTTATCTTCGGGGGCTTCTTTTAGCGATAATGCTCGATCGATCAGGTAGGTCATCGTCTCCATCTGAATAGGCTTGGTTAGGTATGTAAATCCTTCATGTTCAATGGTATCCAGGATTGATTCCTTCGATGGAATCCCAGTCATAATTATCACCCGAACATCCTTGTTGCGATCGTTGATTTTCTGTAGAAGTTCCGTGCCGCTCAGTTTAGGCATGATAATATCTGCAATCACCAAATCTACATTCCCTTGATCGAAGACGCCAAGCGCCTCTTCGCCGTCATGTGCAATTACGGTCTCATACCCCAAAGTCTCCAAGGTTAAACTCAACTGCTGACAGGTGGTTATATCGTCGTCTACGATGAGGATGCGTTTCATGTGATTCTCCGGTCCGGGCAAGGTTTCCCGTATATTATGTCGGTAACATCTGTCGGTTCTTTAGCTAAAATCCTTGCTATTTAAGGTAAACCACTGATACCGATTTCACTCCATCGGATGTCATTGCACGTATCCAGTAACGTCCCGAACCCACATTTCCCGGCGTCCACTCACACTCACTAACCCCAACCTCCAACTGCCCGTCGTACAATGCTGCCACCCGGCGACCCAATACATCGTACACCGCCAACTGCAAAACCACCGGTTGACCCACCGACAGCCCGATCCGAACCCGGCTGTTGAATGGATTGGGGTAGGGTGCGGACAGTTGAAATCCCATTGGCATTGGCATCGATCCCGGTTCCGGCACCGGCGAAAGCACCCAATTCACCGCCTCCAAAATATTGATAATCCCCCAGCCGAACACCGTGTCCGGATTGGCGGCTTGATGCGCCGTTTCCTTCAATGCCTGGTAGATTTCCCACGGTGTCAACGTGGGATCGACCTCTAACAGCAATGCCGCCAAACCCGCCGCCATCGGGCAGGAATAACTGGTGCCGCTGCCGGTCTGGTACTGATCCGGAGAATACGGCGACGCCACTGTAACCCCGGAGCCCATCGCCATCAAATCAGGCTTGATCCGCCCGTCGTACGTCGGTCCGTACGACGAAAACGATGATCGAATGCTGTCACTGGTGATGGCGCCGATACCCATCACGCTGTCCCCATCCGCCGGAGCACGCATCTTTTGATATTCCGACGAACGGATATTCCCGTTGGAATTGAAAATCGCAATCCCCCGGCTGGCTGCCAAATCCGCTGCAATCGTGGTTACCGCCGTGTTGCCGTCCATATCCTCGTAAGTGTACCAATCCATATAGGTCAACGACGACGACACCACCTGCGCCCCCAACGAATCCGCCCATTCCAAGCCCGCCACCCATAAATCCTCTTCGTAGGGTTCCTCTTCTTCGGTATTCTCGGTCTTGGCAAGCACCACATCCACCCCCCATGCCGGTCCCACCAAAAATCCCGGGTGGTATCCCGCCAGCACCGACAGCGTCTTGGTACCATGCGCACCATCCCCGATGTCCCCGTGATTCGCCACATTCGAATCCCCGTTGACGAAATCCCAAGTCGCCACCACGTTAAGCGAATCGAAACACCGGTGCGGCAGGTTGTTAAACCCGGCATCGAACACCCCCATCATCACAGACCGCCCGTTGTACCCCATCTCATGCACCGGTGGCAGATTGACCACTGCTGCCTGTTGCCACGACTGCCCATAGAGTGCGCTGTCATCCACCGCACTGGGCAGGTCGTATTCCTCCGGTTCCGGAACATGCCGGCTGCGCGCTAACGGAATGATTTTCTTAACGTAAGCTAATTCCTGCACCACCCGAAGTTGACTATCATCCAACGAAGCCGATACCGCATTCAACCATTTCGACACCGTCCTGGGCTGAATTCCCAATTGTCGAAGTGCCCGTAAGTAATCCCCATGTACCGGCAAATCATGAAAATCAACTAACAAACCACCCTTGAACACATTGGCACGCCGCTCTGCCGCCCTGGGCAGCAACTGCCGATGGGCTTGTTCCAGTGCCTGTCGGAGGGCGGATTCCGACTGTAATCCCTTGTCCCGAAAGAAAATCCAGTACATATCGACGCCGTTACTTACTGTCCGGGCTTGAGACCCCCAAGGAATCACCAGCAGGAAAACCAATGGAACCAATAGCAAATGAAATTTCCGGCTCATGACGCTAATCCATCTCCATCACTTTCGACCGCTTGACGATCTCCACCGCCATTTCGATCCGTTCGTTGGGATTATTCCGTGCATCGCGAGGTTGCGCCACAATCTCATCGATTACATCGAATCCATCAATCGTTTCCCCGAACACCGTATAAGCACCGTCCAAGTGGCTGGTCTTCACCACACAAATGTAGAACTGGCTGCCTGACGATTCGCGTTCCGGATTTACATTATCCCCCATCCGTGCCGCCGCTAACGCACCCTGCTTATGATTCATCTTAATCTCCGCAGGGATTGTGTACCCCGG
>CBDVBD010000224.1:0-2911 GCA_965372135.1 uncultured bacterium
TCCAAAGAATCCATTGTTATCACTAAATCATCTATTGCCTCTAACACACCTGTGCAAATTGCATCGCCCCTGGAATAATGAATCTGGTAGTAATTGTTGATAATACCTTCATTCCAGCACACATGTAGAGTATCATCGACTCCGGCTGTTAAAAATGGACGGTAGGCATTGATACCATCTGGAAAGCTGATGATTTCGTCCTGGGTTTCACCTGACCAATTGTCTCCCTCGTTGGTAGAAATCGAAATATGGATTTCACTGGTTCCCCCATCGTGAGTTTCGTTCCACACTGCAAACAGATACCCACAGTGATCCATCCCTAAATTTGGATTGTGAACACTGGGTCCATCCGGTTCCCAATAACTGATGATCCGATCAGCAATCCAACCCGACCACGACGCTCCACCATCCGTGGACCGGGAATAGAACATCTCGTAATGGAAAGGGGAACTGGTGTTCTGTGTGCCCTGCCAGGTCACATGAATATTCCCATCCGGATCCACTTCCAAGTGCGGATATGATGCAATCCGAATCGGTTGACACACCGGAAAATCCCCGCTGGTCCCCGTCCAGGTTAACCCACCATCATAGGACATCGAAATGTTGATTACATTGTGGGTGGTAACCGAATCGTCATATTCCTTAAACACTACGCAAATCTCGTCATTCGTACCCACCGCAATATCCGGGAACGATGCACTTTGCCCGTCCGGGTAACTGATAATCGACTCGGAAATCTGCGATGACCAGGTGGCGCCCCCATCCGTGGATCGTGAATAGTAAATCTCAACTGAAGACCCACTATAATTCTGGTTCCACACCACATGAATCACATCATTCCCATCGATCGCCATCGCTGGATTGTTCGCGTCACCACCTCCCGGATAGCTCAACACATGATCCGCGGTTTGCCCTGACCATGTGGCTCCTCCGTTCGTAGAAATCGAATAATGAACCTCTCGCACGGATGGATCATCTTCCGTCCATACAACGTAAACATTATTATCCGAATCCACTGCAATAGTACTGCTGTTTGCCGGGCTGTACGTGTCATCGTAACTGATTATAATATCACCACTCAACGCCGACCACGTCCTTCCGTTATCGGTGGAACTGGAATAGTGAATCTCATAATGAGAAGGATAACTCACCGTCTTCTCATTCCAAACCACATGAATTTTCCCATGCCCATCCACCACCGCCCGGGTATACCACCCTAATAAATTATCATCATAGCTGATAATCTGATCCTGTACTATCCCGCTCCAGGATCCAAAAACCGTTACTACCCCCAACAAAATCAAAAGCATACAGTATTGCACTATTTTCATTTTTGCGTCTCCTTACTCTAAAACTGTATTTTACACAAGCACAACAAAAATTATTCAAGCTAAATATAAGCAATATATTATAAGAAATCAAGCTCAATCTTGAATCCCATCAAATTAACCTTGTCATAGGTGTCAACTCTCGGCATATGTCACTACACTTCACAATTGCGGATTCTTATTGACAAATTGTCAAAATATTAGTAATATATACAATCAAGCACTGGCTGTAATGCCTTACATCAAAAACTACGAGGGTATCATGAAAACCACATTGATATTGTCCGTTGCTTTGATTCTGATGATTGCGACTGCTGTTACGAACGCTGGTTATCTTGACAAAATGGACCCTAACCGTCCATTCATGCTTTCCCGACTGCCCTATGAAACCGGACCAGTCCGAACTACCCAATCGTATGAATTGGACGATTTCTGGAATGTCCAAGTAAACTCCGACACCACCCAACAAATCCAAAACGAAGAACAACTGGCACTAAATCCATTGGCAACAAATAACTTGGTCGCAGTGTGGCGTGATTTCCGCCATGGCTATCGCCGGGTCGGTGTCGGAGTCTCATCCGATCATGGAATGACATGGACCGATGAACTCTATCCACAGTACTTGTACCCCTGGCAAAGCGATCCCGGAATCACCTTCAACCGCGACGGACACTTCTTTGCAGTCATTTTAACTTTCGATCCCGACTATGGTGGTGAGGATGGTCTTATTATTGTCGAATCTGATGATAATGGACAAACCTGGAGTGATCCTGTCATAGTGGTGGATTCCGTAGCGAACCGGTTCGAGGACAAGGAACTAATGGCTTGCGACCGCACATTAGGCGCCGGCAACAGCAACCTCTATGTTTCTTGGACACCTTTCTACGATGCCACACCCTACGATACCACGCGCATTATGGTTGCTTGTTCTCGAGACAGCGGGCAAAGCTTTGTGGATGATCAGGTTGTTTCTGATGGCGGCGGTGTCCAATGGTCTGTACCCGCAGTGGGTGCCAATGGGGAAGTATATGTTGCATGGGTGGATTACTATCCCGGTTCCATTACCATGGACCGTTCCTTCGATTACGGTGCCACCTGGGGAACTGATATCGTAGTACAGCCGGTGGAATTCGTGTCAGGCATCATCAATGGTCAACTATGGACTTTTTCCTTCCCTGCCATGGACGTGGATATTTTCAACACTCCTTGGCGCGGACGTATCTACCTGGCGTATGCTGATTTCCGATTGGGTGGCGATGATCTCGATATCTACATGACCATGTCAGACGATCATGGGGACTCTTGGTCAACACCCACACGCTTGAATGACGACCCCGTGGGACCCTTTGTGGATCAGTTCCATCCTTGGACCACCGTGGATACCTCTGGCGTGGTAACGGTAGTTTTCTATGATCGCCGGAACGATCCCGGTAACTTGTTAATGGATTTGTATTTCACCCAATCCATCGACGGGGGTGATTCTTGGACTCCCAACCAACGCATCACCACGGTGTCCAGCGACCCCACTGCCGGTTCCCGTGCCGGATTGATCGGCGAATATGTCGGTTTAATTTCCTGGGACG
>CBDVBD010000225.1:0-2890 GCA_965372135.1 uncultured bacterium
TTTCCGTCTATATTAGAAAAATCAACTTCAAAGGTTAATATCTGATCACTGATCTGTCCCAAATGTAATCCCAGATCGACATCAAATTTCCGATGCAGTCCGAGAAAATATCACGGGTAGTAGCTTCGAAAATCGCGCTGTTGAGTTGAGTGGGATTGTCAATTGGAAACAACTGCTGGCAGCGAATCTTACTTTGGATGCACACATTGATCATGAACTGCATCAGTTCCCCGTCCGGAATTTCCTGAGGTTCGATCCTGCAATCTTTCTCACAATCATCCAATGTAAAATCAACTGCAGCGGACAACGTTATCGGTGTGGTGCGCTGATCTGCCAACGTCTGTGGGATAATATCCTGCACCAATGCTAACGGTGTAACGGCATCGTCCCATTTTTTTTCAAATTTGTTATGCGCGGTCTTCTCCATATAGTCCCCATCGGGCTTATCAGTCCCTGTGGTTTGGCTGTCATGTGGTTGACTACCTGTGGTAGGGGGGTCATCCCGCAAATCGCAATGCATCGGAACATGCCCGTCCACCACATAATGGCTCAGTAAAAGGAGTTGATACATAATCTGCCGCATGGTGAAACGATCGTTGTAATTACGCAGTTTACTCATCTCGATGATAGTTTGCGCAATGTGATCCACCCGAAATGGCAGCCCGCCTGCATATTTGTAGTAAACTACGGTCTCATCCTCCCCGGAAAACTTGTAATAAATGTCGTGGTTGATGGAATACTGCTGCTTGTCCGTCAATCCATGACCAGGGAAGTCTTCATCAGTAAACAACTTGAAAATGTGAAATGGCTTGTTATCCCGTAGGATATCATCCGGTGCCCAGGATGCTTCAATGATATACCGTTCGTACATGTCCAGCAATCGCTGCCGCTGTTTAGCTTTTAACCGAGTGCTGCGTTTCTTCCCGCTGGTCAAGTAATCCCCCTGTGCATCGCGAGTGTTACTCACCCCTTCACGGGTGAATTCGATGGCCTTCGCAGCTAAATAGATGTGGGTGTTGTGTTTCATAATATACTCCCTTCTGAAAATTTGACCCCCGCTTATTGTAATCTGCTATTTATCTCGAAGGAAACAATAAACTATTTATATTTATTCCTGACTCATCAATATTGCAATCGGGCGAAGTGTGTCAATTTCTTCAAAGATAATCTTCACCGTTGCCGTCAACGGTACCGCTAACACCATCCCGATAATCCCCCATACCCATCCCCAAAAAATCAACGACAGCAGCACCACCAGCGGGGACAAATTCAATCCTTTCCCCATCATCATAGGCTCCAGCACATTCCCGAACAACATCTGCAATCCCACCATACACCCCGCAAGAAGCGGGATCTTCCAACTGAACCCAAATTCCAGAAAACACAACAGCAGCGGGAACAACGACGCAATCACCGACCCGATATTGGGGATGAAATTAAGCAGGAAAATAAACAACCCACAAATAATCACAAAATCCACCCCGAACATCACCAGAATCCCCATCCCCACCACTGCCGTCCCTAAACTGATGATCGTCTTCGTCAGCAGATAGGTCTGCACCCGCCTCTCCACCGAATCGATCATCTTCACAATCCGTTGCGCCCGTTCCGGCTCAAATGCCCGGTCTATCCGGCGGTGCAGCCGTGTCCATCCTGCTAAAATAAACATCATGAATATCAATACCAGTATGATATTGATGATGAAATTCATAAACGATCCCAACGTCCCCGACATAATCTTCGTCACCGAAAACTGGCTTAACGCTTTCCCCCAATCGAAACGATCGATGTAATTCTGCACGTCCTCCTGCTGGATACTCAACGACTTCAACGTATCGTGAAACAACGCCGTCATCCGGGTTTCATACCGGGGGAATTCCCGGATAAACGATCCGGCGTTAGTGTAAATCAATGTTCCAAGCAGTTGGATCACCAGAAAGATCACCACTACCAGCAGTGTCAGCAATACCCACTGTGGAATCCTCTTCTGCACCAGCTTCCGAATCCAAGGACCGAACAGGAAAGACAGCAGAATTGCGAAAAACAACGGGATAAAAATACTCTTCAATTCACGCAACACCACCACTAAAATCACCGATACGATCACGCCCAGGAAAATGGTGGCAGTATGTGTAGTTTTCAAGAAATCCTCCAGAAGTATTGCTCAACCATGTGGTGCAGGGTGTCCTCACCCTGCACTCTTCTCTTCAACTTTCCTTTTCCGCAGGGTGGGGACACCCTGCGGCACAATTAGTGTCAATAAATGTAATGCTTTACTCAAGGGAAAAAACAAGCCGGAAACTGACCTGTTCCGGCTTTGATTAGACCTATATCTGGGTAACATATAATCGTGGCAAGCATAAGAGACCTGCCAGTCATTTGCGTTGTTAATCTTGTCTTGCGTGATGCCGCATCAAGGATTCAGGATCCATATGGGGACGTTGCCGCACAATGGCTTTCTCGTCTATGCTGATTTCTTCCACATAGAACTTGAATTCGTGCCGATCGCCGAAAGTCAAGCCTTCCTCCACAACCTTTACCCTGGTATATACCTTATCTTTATCCGGTGGCAGTAGATGCTTAGGGATGATTTGCCCGATGATTTTAATCTGCTGCGAAGCCCGATCCTTTACCACGATGCACGCCCGTTGCGTCAACAATCCCCCGCCCCAAACTTCCGCCAAAAATGTCCTCGGAGTCTTGTCCGGCGAATAAACATATATGTTCAATCGGGTGGTGCGATTTGAATACAATCCCAGTGCCATATTACCTCATGTGCCTTCGTTTCTTCTGTCTAATCTAATCACTATATATTAGCCAATTTCCCGGCAAAAGTCAAGGGAAAAAGTGCATTTGCTGTCAGTTAAATGTTGTGAAAAAACATCCCCCC
>CBDVBD010000226.1:0-2883 GCA_965372135.1 uncultured bacterium
GATTCCTCTTTTCAATTTTCTATAAACCCTAATTTACAGAAAAAAGATGTCAATGGCAACGGAAAATATGGAATTTTCATATTGATCGAATTTGATTTTAATTACCTGATTATAATGACGGGTTTTGTGGTTTGAAACTCGGGCGTGCATAATGAGAGTAGATAATAACCGCTGGGTATCTGAGACAGGTCAATACTGGTGTAATCGGTTCGGTGGATTGATAGTGATATTATCCTATGAAGGACAATTCGTCCAGTGATGTCGTATAGTACGATTTGGGTATTTTCCAGTCGGGTAGGTGAATAGCGCAAGTTTATGCTTGCGTTTGTTGGGTTGGGGAAGATTTGCAGGTCGAATACCGGGATTTGCGAGTCATCTTGAGCGGGTACTGCGGAACCTGTCACCCAAACCGAACAGGCTGGGACGTCGTATTCCACCGGAGGAGTGCCTTCGTTGAAGATGGCATACCGGAATTCCAGTGGGGTAACCGATCCCGGTGATCCGATAGCGTGCAGCTCAAGATACACCAGATTTCCTTGACCCTCTAATGGAGTAATTCCAGCGGATATCACCTGGATTTGGTCATCGTAATTAGTGTTGACAACCGGAGTTCCCCATATTGATGTAATTGTGTTTTCGGAAGTTGCGCCGATAGAAAGTAGAACACCTTCCTGGAAACCGATGGTCAGTTCATAAGCGTACACGTTCAAGCCGGTGACGTCTTCGGTCCGTACCGGTATCAGGAAGGTGTCACCGGCGGCAGCGGTGGTGTCCGGAATGGATAATCGAACCGCCAAGCATTCCAGCGACACCAGGAGGATCAATAGCGATATAAAATTTCCGCTTTTCATGGTTTTCCCAATGGAAGTTATGAAAATATAACGAAAAGGATATAATTATGCAAGGGAATTTTTGTGCGCGTTGAATTATACATAGAATTTAATAATTATCTATTATCACAATAGTATGTCCTTTTCTTTTTTATACTGTAATATCGTTAATATCTGCCGATAATATCATAAGGAGGATGGTATTTAGTGGGAAGGATTATATGGAATTGTGATGGGGGACGAAGGAAGTACGTTACTTTTCCTCCATTCAGATAATTATGAGGTTTCTGGGTGCGGAACCAATAGTTATTAATGGAGATAATACAGAGCTATTAGAATGCCTGCAACCGCTGTGGAACATTAAAAATAAGGAGAAATTTGATGGCAGAGGATCAGGTGTTGGATTACCAGTATGCCTTGGATGAGCTTGAAGGGGATGAGGAAATTTATCAGGAGGTGTTGGAAATCTATTTAGAAGACACCCCGGATATTATTGAGAGGATCTTGGAAGCCTATTCTACAGGAGACTGTGAATCATTGTCGATGGAGGCACATTCGTTGAAGAGTTCGTCGCGAGCAATCGGCGGGATTCAGTTGTCGAATATAGCGGCGCAATTGGAAGCGGATTCCGGAGCTGGGAATTTAGGAGGCGCTCCGGAATTGATTTCTCAAATTGAGGCGGGATTCATAGATTTAATCAGTGCAATCGCAGCGGAGAAAGTACTTAAATAACCTATATTAAGGGAATACGATGAATCAGTCTCTAAAGCTTGTACTGCAAATTGTTGTGCTGTTATGCTGCATCTTAGCCTTCGGTACGGTGGGGTATAATGCTATAGAAGATGGCTGGACATTGGCTGAGGCGTTTTATATGACCGTGATCACCATCACCACGGTGGGTTTCGACGAGGTGCACGATTTGTCACCCCAGGGGCGGATCTTTACGGTAATGATTATATTCTTAGGGTTTGGGGTGGTGGGAATTTTAGGTTCGCAGTTAGCTAAGTGGATAATTGACATTGAATTCAACAGAGTTTTCGGGAAGGGAAAAATGATGAAACGGATAATGAAGCTGGAGAAGCATTACATCGTATGCGGATATGGCTCAATCGGCAGTACCATATGCGCGGAGCTGCAATTGAAAGAGTATCCATTTGTTATTATAGAAAATGATGATGATTTGGTTGACCATATCGAAAAGAAGGGTTACTGTGTGATCAGGGGGAATGCCACCACCGATGCGGCATTACAGGAAGCTGGTATTGAACGGGCGGCGGGAGTGATTGCGGCGCTACGAGATGATGCGGATAATTTGTTTATTTCGTTGGCAGCCCGGGAATTGAACCCGAAAATATTGATAATCGCCCGGGGTGAAGAACCGGGGATCGAAGATCGGATCCTGCGAGCGGGCGCTGATATTGCGGTATCGCCCTTGAAGCTGGGGGGGCAGCAGATTGCCCATATTATATCGCAACACACTGCAGCGACATCTGATGTTTATATCGACGAACCCATGCCCAGTCTGTTGGGGTATTCGCTCCGGTTGTTCCGGCAAGCTGAAGGCAGAGAAAAAACAATTGCGGAGGTGTTGAAAAAAGCGAATGCCTTGTTGGCGATAGCAGTGCGGCATGAAGACGGCTCGGTGGATTTAAAACCCGCACTGGATAAGGTGATTAACGCAGCAGATTCGGTGATCATGTTTGCCAAGGACAGTCATGATATTGCCGAGTCGATATTGCAGAAGACGGAATCCAGGAGCATCCTGTTAGTGGATGACAACCGGGCTCAGCGGATGCTTTTCGCCAAGAAAATCCGGTCGGCGGGGCATGAGGCGATTGTGGCGGGATCCGGCGATGAGGCGATCAATTTGGCGCAGGAACACAAACCGGACTTGATTGTGTTGGACGTCAAGATGCCGGGCAAGAACGGGTATGAGGTGTGCCGGGCGATGAAGCACATGCCGGATTTGAAGGAAATTCCGGTGATTCTGTATTCGGCGGATGAGTCGGAAGAATTTGTCCGTTTGGGTAAGGAAAGTGGTGCCGATGACTGT
>CBDVBD010000227.1:0-2868 GCA_965372135.1 uncultured bacterium
TTCAAAAACATTTCCCCTTGACTGATCTTCAAATTGAGCTTTGTTTCACGTCGAAATTGATGAATAGCTGGATATGATCCCGTAGAATCCGACCTCCGTAAGTCAAAGCATCTTCGGGAGTTAACGACCCATCCGTCCAGATTTCCAATAACAGCTTCTCGTAGTCGGTCCGCTGCCCCACCCGGGTATTTTCCACCGTGTACGTCACGTTCTTTATCGGTGAATACACGCTGTCCATGGGGATGGTACCTATCGGTTGATCGGGAATCCGGTTTTCTTCCGCAGGCACGTACCCTCGCCCTTTACGGATAATCAACTCCAACGACAAATCAGCTTCTTCATTCAACGTGGCAATATGATGACCCGGATTTAATATCTCGAAATCCGTGTTGTTGGTTTGAATATCCCGCGCGGTGAATTCCTTCGGTCCTTTTAAATTGACGACCACTTTCTCCGGACGCTGGTTCAACAACTTGAAACGCACCCCTTTCAAGTTCAACACGATCTCCGCCACATCCTCCACCACCCCGGGAATTGTGGAAAACTCGTGCAAAATGACATCAACCTTGATCGACACGATGGCTGCGCCCTGCAACGACGCTAACAACACCCGCCGCATCGAATTTCCTATTGTAGCGCCATACCCCCGTTCCAACGGCTGGACGATGAATTTCCCATAGGTGTCTGACCGGGAAGTCTCGTCAAGCTCAATCATTTCTGGCATTTGAAAATTCAGGCTGCTCATGGAGAATACTCCTGCCAAATTTTCTTATCGTGAATACATTTCAACGACTAACTGCTCGTTTACGGTAATGGGGATATCCTCCCGGTTCGGAACTTCCAGGTAAGTACCCTCCATCTTTGCCTTGTCTAGGCTTAAATACGGTACAATCCCGCCTTCCTTCACCTGGCGCATGCTGTCATGGATCACTTCCAACTTCCGGGATCGATCCCGGACGCGGATAGTATCACCCGGCTTGCAGATATAGGAAGGGATATCCAAAACACGACCATTGATCAGGTAATGCCGGTGCCGGACTAACTGCCGCGCTGCACGCCTCGAAGGCGCCAATCCCATCCGGTACACCACATTATCCAACCGGCTTTCCAGCATCTGGATTAAAGTAGCACCGGTCACGCCCTTCTGACGGTTGGCAATTTCAAAGAAATGCTTGAATTGTCGTTCCAACAGTCCGTACATATCACGGATCTTCTGCTTTTCCCGCAGCTGGATACCGTATTCGGATCGTTTAAAGCGGCGATTCCGCCCATGTTGTCCCGGCGGATACCCTTTCCGCTCCATCGCGCAACGGGGGGTCCCGCATCGCTCGCCTTTTAGAAACAATTTCATGCCCTCACGCCGGCAGATTTTACATGCCGGACTGGTATTTCGGGCCATGAACTTCCTCCTTACTTACCAACTTTTTTGCACACTTCCAAATATCACATTCATCCGGTGGCGAAATTTCCTACACCCGGCGCCGTTTCTTGGGACGGCATCCATTATGGGGTATCGGCGTCACGTCGCGGATAGACAGTATCTGCAACCCAGCCGCTTGCATCGCCCGAATGGACGCTTCCCGTCCGCCGCCGGGTCCCTTCACCTCAACCGAAACTTTCCTGAGTCCCAAATCCATCGCTTCCTTAGCGGCAGTTTTAGCTGCCAACTGGGCGGCAAACGGGGTGTTTTTACGCGACCCACGTTGACCGATCCTGCCGGCGCTGGACCAGGAAATCACATTCCCGTAATTATCCGTGATTGAGATGATAGTATTATTGAAAGTTGCTTTTACGTGAGCCACCCCTGTGGGCTCGACTCGCTCTTTCTTTTTCTTGACTCTCTGTCGCTTGGGAGCTGCCACAAATTCCTCGTAATACCTTATATCACCACACGATGGTTATCCCACCGTGAAAAATATGATCGCAATCTATCGCTTACGGCGTGACGGTGACGCCTTCTTCCTGCCTTTACGGGTTCGGGAATTGTTCTTGGTATTCTGACCCCGTACTGGAAGCCCTTTACGGTGCCGAAGCCCTCGATAGCAGCCCACGTCCATCAAACGCTTGATGTTCATGGTCACTTCGGTGCGCAACGGACCCTCAACCTTGTACTCGTTTTCGATCAAAGTACGAATCTGGTTCACTTCCTCATCGCTCAATTGATGAGTCCGCATGTTGGGATCCACTTTCGCCTTTGCCAGAATTTCACCCGACAACGACCGCCCGATACCGTAAATATACGTCAATGCAATCAGGATGCGTTTGTCGCGGGGGATATCAACCCCTGAAATACGTGCCAAACTGGTTCTCCTCTATCCCTGACGTTGCTTATGTTTCTTGTTCTTGCAAATCACGCGCACCACACCACGCCGTCTGATAATCTTGCATGAATCGCATATACGTTTCACTGAGGCTCGGACCTTCATCAGTCCGTCTCCCTTCTCAGATATATAGCATTAACAACTACTTATATCTGTAAGTGATCCTGCCGCGGGACAGATCATATGGCGACAATTCCACCGTCACTTTGTCCCCGGGAAGGATCTTAATAAAATTCATCCGCATTTTGCCGGATATGTGCGCCAATACCTTGTGCCCATTCTCCAGTTCCACCTGAAACATGGCATTGGGCAGTGTCTCAAGGATCACACCATCCACCTTTATGGCTGCTTCTTTTGCCAAGCAACCTCCTCATTCTTACCGTGCACAGCGCACGGTCAATTCGTCAATATTTCCGGGTCGGATTCTGTAATTACAACTGTATGTTCGAAATGCGCCGATGGGCTGCCGTCAACCGTAACCACTCGCCAGCCATCGGGCAAGAATCTTACTTTCCATCCCCCGGCATTAACCATAGGTTCAATGGCT
>CBDVBD010000228.1:0-2863 GCA_965372135.1 uncultured bacterium
CCAGGTCGAAGATGAATATCGCTTCTCCGATACCGTCAAGAATAGTACGTTCCAGTGTTTTTAAGGATGTCGCTGTCATAATGTTTGAAAATAGGTTTATTCTTTTACAAAACAAGCAATATTTATTAAACGGACTACACTATTATATTTATCGTATGCAAACCACCATTTCTTAACAATTTTGATAGGATTAACTTGTTTTTGATCATGGTGACGGTAGTGGGTTTTTCTACTCCCGATAATAGATGAATATCATGCTCTGAAAAGCGATATTAGATTATAGCAAATGAAATATTGGATGTCAAGGTTTTTTTGGTTTTGGGAGATTTTTCATACATCGCAAGGGAAACGGTTTGAATAGGGTGAGAAGTGGTGTTGTTCCCGGAGCAGCATCTTCAAATATTTTAATCCACCGAAGCGGTAAGAACTGCCATTAAGAACCGGAATATTTGTACGCCTTTAGACTGGTGGATTATATATCGCAATGACCGAGCAACATCGGGATTACATGGTATATGATTTATACTGCTGATTGTTAGATACCGAGAATATAAGAAAGTTTACTGAATTATTCAACCGTTTTTTCCAGCATAAGTGATTTATTTCTATAGTGTGAATATGGTCATTGTATGTATAAGTCCTATAATTATTCGTCGGTTAATAAAAATATTTCATTGACGGAAAACAGTTGACTTTGGTCAGGAATGTATTATATTATATCTATACGGAATGTGGTGATTATTTAGATCATTCCTTTAGCGATTTGCACTCAAACTCTATATGTGATTCTATGTATGGCAACTGGCATGATATTAGCATAAGATATAATGATGCAAGCATTAGTTATCATAGTGCTGCACGTGGTAAATCAACAAAATCGGGAATTCAATGGAATATTTGGTGGAGAGTAGTTCAGTGGATCAGCCGTTTCAAGTAAGAGACTGTACGATTATTACCCGGATGGGTGGGGTGGATACCGCTATGAATTTGCGGGAACTCAGGGAACGGGTTGCGGCGATACCGGTGGAGTGTATTTTTCATCATTTCTACGAGACGTTGATTCGACCGACATTCGATGATCCAGAATTTCGTAACGATTTCGCGGTATGGGCGTCGCGGCATTTGCGGGATCGGGTGCTGGCGGAACGGTTGGGGATATTGAATCCCTATTCGTTTGAAGATTTTGAGCAGCTCCGGGCTACCATTATCGATATTATTGACGAGCGATTGAGTGAGATTCCGTTCATTCCATGGGTGCCCAAGGGACACGAATTTCATTTCATGCGAGCCGCTACGGTGATTTTTGATACCGGAGTGGTGTTGTGTACTCCGGGAGATTTACTGGAACATATCCCAAAGATGAGTTTGAGCACGATATATTATCATTTTGTGGAAGCAAGGCGGCGGACACCTGACCGGTCCGACGACTTTACGGCTTGGCTGCGGGGGTTGACGGAACCGCCGTGGCAAATTATTCAGGCATTGGAGCGCATCGATTTCTATTTTCTGAATTTAACGGAGTTAAAGGGGAAATTAGTAAAAGTAGCCAAGAACTTCAACCAAGAGGAACTGCAGCATGGCAGCGTCGCTGAAAGCGTATGAGAGGGTAATTGGACAGGTTGGTATTTCGCAGCTTCGCCAATTAGCCGACGACGTAGAAGGAGCCCGGGTAGTGCATGTTAATTCCACCCGAACGGGCGGCGGCGTGGCGGAAATCCTTCACTGGTTGATACCATTGATGAGAGATTTGGGGTTGGATGCATCATGGGAAGTGATCGAAGGAAACGATGATTTCTTTATGACCACCAAAGCGTTCCATAACGGGCTGCAGGGTAATGCGGTGGCATTGACTCCGGCAATGATCGGGGCTTATGAAGATACGGTGGCTGAAAACGCGGAACGACTGCTACCGATTTTAGAGGATGCGGATTTTGTGATTATTCACGATCCCCAGCCTGCTGCGTTGTTGGAACACTGCCCGAATCGCCGCGGGAAGTGGGTGTGGCGTTGTCACATCGATGTCAGCAACCCATATCGGAAAGTGTGGACATACTTGAGGGACAAGGTTAGCAACTATGACGCCAGTATTTTCTCTATGCCGGATTTTGCGCAGTCACTGCCGCATCCACAGTTTATTATTACCCCCAGCATCGATCCGTTAAGTGAGAAGAATTGCAGCCTGCCGACATCAGAAGTTGAGGGGGTGTTGGATCGGTACGGAATACCGAACAGCGTGCCTATTCTGACACAGATATCGCGGTTTGACCGGTTTAAAGATCCGGTTGGGGTGATCAATGCGTTTCAGATGGTAAAGCAAACGATGGATGCCAGGTTGATCCTTGCTGGTGGAGGGGCAGCCGATGATCCGGAAGGGGAAGCGGTATTAGAAGAGGTCAGGGCTGAGGCGGAGGGAGATCCCGATATCCATATCCTGCAACTGCCCAGCGATGCCCACCGCACCATAAATGCGCTGCAACGAGCATCCACTATCGTGATTCAGAAGTCGCTGCAGGAGGGATTCGGATTGACGGTGACCGAAGCGATGTGGAAAGGGAAGCCGGTGATTGGGGGAAATGTAGGGGGGATAAGACTTCAGGTGTATAATCACCATACCGGTTTTTTGGTGAATACTCCGGAAGGGGCTGCGATTAAGATATTGTATTTGCTTGAGCATAAGAAAGTGATGAACGAGATGGGAAGAACGGCGAAACAGTTTGTCAAAGACAATTTCCTGTTAACCCGTCATCTCCGCGAATATTTGACCCTGATGCTTGGGCTGAATCGGGGATTATCCAACCATTTGATTGCTGCGTAACGACACTGCCATGGAGATGCTCAAATCTGAGGGCGATCTGGAATTGTT
>CBDVBD010000229.1:0-2652 GCA_965372135.1 uncultured bacterium
GGTATTATCAAGTATATATAAGGATTTTAAAGATTTTTATTGACAAGGGTATAAATATTTTGTATTTTATTTAATAAATTTGATGTAAATATTGTATCAATCCGAATTGTCCTTTATTTTACAAGTCGAGACTTTTCTTGACTTTTTCAAAAAAATTGCTTAATATATAGAATGTGTCAGAGTGAGTAATGATTCCTGGAAAAAACGAAAGAGGGAGTAACAAGGAGTAAGAATGAAAAGGAACCTGTTTTTTCTAATGGCATTTTTGTTTTTGGTATTTTCCGCTTATGCACAGATGACGGGATCGGTATCCGGAACAGTCACTGATTCCAGCGGAAGCCCATTGGAGAATGCCCGCGTTGTTTTACGCGGTGATGGTCATGGCGGGCATGGTCATGGTGGGATGGGAGATTACTTTGCCTGGACCGACGATTTAGGCGAATTCAGCATCGATGATGTTGATGTTGGCGAGTACGAAGCCCGGGCAATGCTTTCAGGCTATGGGTACGATGAAGAAGACATTGAAGTCGTAAACAACCAAAATACCGTTGTCAATTTTGTGTTGGGGCATTCCGGTGGACATCACGGTGGTCATTGCGGACATGAATGGGAAGAAGTCACGCTTCAGGGATGGACCATCGTGGAAGAGGATTCCATGATGACCCATTATTACCTCGATGAAGACAATAACGGCGAAGCTGATTACAGGTTAGGATTCGGTCCGCCTTGGTATGAACCGCCTTCAGGCGCCCAACGACCGGAACATGGCGATGAGATCACTATCGTGGGCGGTCTGATGACCAATATGATGAATCTTCCGATGGTGATGGTGTGGGAATTGAATGGACTAACCTGGATGGAACCGGATACCATGGGGCACCATGGTGGACATGGCGGCGGATGGCATGGCGGTCACGGCTGCTCGTTTGAGGATCCCACCCTGATCGCTGCAGACGGATGGGCAATGGTCGATGACTTCGGTATGATGCACGACCAATACTGGCTGGACGAGAACAGCGATCAAGATCCTGAATTCAGGCTAAGTTTCGGCGCACCTGACTACAATCCTCCCAGCGGTGCGCAACGTCCGCTGGATGGTGACTGGGTGGAAATCATTGGTGGATTGATCGAAGGTTGCCCTGAAACGCCGACCATCGTTGTGTATGAAATCAATGGTCTGTTCTGGCGGACTCCCGGTGATACCACAGGATTGGGTGGCGTTACCTTATCTATAGAAAATCAACCAAGCCCTGCTTCCCTGCCATTGAACCATGTGCTGGTGGAAGCCTATCCTAACCCCTTCAATCCAACTACGGAGTTACGATTCACCGTACCCACCAATGGTTTGGTGAAGGTTGTAGCGTATGACGTGTTAGGACGTGAGGTTGCGGTCCTGCAAAACGGTACGCTGAATGAAGGACTACATACCATCACTTTCGATGGATCCAATCTGACATCCGGCATCTATTTTGTAAGTGTGGAAGCGAACGGTGACAACGCCTTCACCAAGGTAACACTGTTGAAGTAAATACTGCACCTTTGACAATCATTACGTTTGCCTATGCAGTCTATATAGCGGGCGACCAGAACTGGTCGCCCGTTTCATTTAGTAGACTCAATTTTGGAAAAGCTCCAATGTCTGATGTCCATTTCATAGTCTCTGAGAAGTCTTTCCGTACTTATCATTGCTCGGAGTAAAGAAACCGGATCCTGAAGTTGCGTTACTAAAATACCTTGCATCTGTCCCAATTATTTGGTATCTTGCTCCTTACTTGCCAGTATCGCAGCTTGGAGATCGAGTTCCCCATAAAACATAGCGTGACAATGGACCCGACATTATTATTGCGGTACTATGATATTTGAGTTAAATTTTCTTACGACTGAGCCGCTACATCGAGATAACCTTTCCTTATGATTGAAACCATTCCCTACTATGGCGAAATAATGTCCTTCATCACCGCTGTGGTCTGGGCAATGGCGGTGATTTTCTTTAAGAAGAGTGGTGAGACTGTACATCCCATCGGGTTGAACATGTTTAAAAATTCCCTGGCGATGTTACTGTTTGTCCCCACGCTTTGGATATTTGGGGCTCCGTTATTCCGTCCGGTACCTTACACGGAATACCTGTTATTGATCGCCAGTGGGGCATTAGGGATTGGTGTTGCCGACACGTTGTTCTTTATGAGTTTGAACCGGCTGGGTGCAGGAATGACAGCCATAGTAGACTGTCTCTACAGTCCATTTATCATCTTTCTCTCCTTTATGTGGTTAGGGGAAGTGATGTCTATTTGGCAGATATTTGGAGTAGTGATGATCTTGTCTGCTGTGCTGACAGCCACCGGTCGTAAAGGCAGAGGAAAGATCCCGCCCCGCGACCTCCTTTTGGGCATTATCTTTGGAGTAGTAGCGATGGCGTGTATGGCGGTGGGAATTGTGATGATCAAACCATTGCTAAACCGATCGCCATTACTGTGGGCGACGGAGGTTCGGTTATGGGGTGGGGTTTTTATCTTGGGACCATTAATTTTGATACATCCCCAAAGACGGCAGATTGTTTCATCGGTGTTTTCCACAAAGAGCTGGGGATACACTATTACAGGGTCATTCTTAGGAGCTTATGTGGCAATGATTCTGTGGCTGACCGGATTCAAA
>CBDVBD010000230.1:0-2651 GCA_965372135.1 uncultured bacterium
TATCCAGAAATTGTGCCAAATATTCATCTACATCAACTATATGCTCGAGAACATCAGCTGCAATGATGACATCTAAAGAACCATCAGATATTTTCGAAAGCTTATCGATAAGGCTAACCTTTAAAAATAGTTTCTTACTCAGTAATTTTGCATATTCTGGGAAAATATCGATCGCGTAAACCTTGCCACACGTTCTGTCTAATTCCGGTAAAAAAACGCCTGCTCCACATCCAAACTCTAAAACAGTCATATCTTCCGAAAAGCATGCCAAATTCGTAATTTCTTCGTATCTCTTCCACATTAGCCATCGAATAAGTGGGTTCTTGTGGAGGTAGGAAGGGATAGCCATCTTATCTTTATCATTCTCAGAGATATGAGGAATATCCTGCGAAACTAATTCTAATAGTTCCTGTCGCGATAGTTTTTGAATCACCTTTTTCGTCCTGAATATGTCTAATAGATTGCCGATCAACGGCGGCGTGCAACGCCGTCCACTGCATCAGCATGTTAGGCGTTCCTTGCTTTGCCCGCTGTCCTGCAAACAATTCATTCCATTGCGTCAGGTCTAGCCCCGTCACTAACGGATGCGACCTGACGCCACTATTCCAAGACTACTTCCCCAAAACCCTCCTTAACCGTTCCTCCACCGGCGGAGGCACAAACCGCCCCACATCACCCCCCAAAGACGCCACCTCCCTGACAATCTTGGAATTCAAATACGTAAACTTTTCGTTTGGCATCAGAAACACTGTGATAATTTCCGGCGCCAGCCGGCGGTTCACCAACGCCATCTGAAATTCGTACTCGAAATCCGACACCGCCCGCAATCCCCGAATCAACGCATCAGCACCGATTTCCTGCGCATGCCGCACCACCAATCCGGTAAACGTATCTACTTGAACCCCCGGCAAGTCCGACACCGCTTCCGTAATCATCGCCAATCGTTCATCCAACGTAAACAACGGATCCTTTTCCGGATTCCGCCCCAACGATACAATCACCTGATCGAAAATCTCCACCGCCCGCTCGATGATATCCATATGTCCATAGGTAATCGGATCGAACGTCCCCGGGTAAATCGCCGTCCGCCCCGTTGGCGCACTGTTTTCAACAGTCACTAATTCCTCCGCTTCACCATAACCACTTGCATCCCATTTTTCCGACAGGCAAACCACACCTCATCCATCAATTTCCGAATGATCAATAACCCTCTGCCGCACGGCTTCATCAGATTCTCCGGCTTCCGCGGATCGTCAACATCTCCGGGATTGAATCCGCCCCCCTCATCCCGAACCGACACCTTCAGCGCATCCTTCCCCTTATCAAATTCAATAATAACACGCCTGTTCGGATCGTTATTATTCCCGTGGCAGATCGCGTTATTCACCGCCTCAGTCACTGAAATAGCAATATCGTCCCGGTGGTCCTCGGTGAATCCCATTTCCTCGGCAATGCGCTCAGCCCATTCATCCACCGTGACCACATTATCCGGGTCACTCTGAATCACTAACGTTTCACTCTGTGACATAATCTTCGCTTCCGTTTCCCTTATGTCATCTACTCAATAACCACATCACACAGCAGGCGATTTCACCGCAATCATCGTCACATCATCACCCACTGCCCTCGGTGCCGCAAACTTATATACTGTTCGTGTAAGTTTCCTGATTAGTTGATGCGCAGGCAGCTCTTTATACTCTTGATAAGCATCTAACAAGCCATCCAACCCAAACTCAGCCTCCTTAATATTCCTCGCTTCCGTCACCCCATCGGTATACAACAACAGGCTGTCCCCTGGACCAAGCGTGGTCACCTGCTCGTCGAATTCCCCTTCCCCAAGCGCCCCTAATACTATCCCGGTCGCACCCAAATAATCAACATCCCCATCAGCACGAATAATCACCGGAGGATCATGCCCAGCATTCCCGTATGTTAACTGCCCCGATTCCCGGTCCAATACCCCGTAGAATGCCGTCACAAACTGGTCGGGTGCCGTGCTCTCCCACAGGAAATGGTTGACACTGGATAAAATATCCCGGATGGCGAACTGGTGATGACAATCCATCCGTAGGCTGGCGCGAAAACTCGCCATAATCAACGCTGCACCAGTACCTTTACCCGACACATCGCCGATAACAATCCCTAAATCCTTATCCGTCAATGGAATAAAATCGTAGTAATCGCCCCCCACCGCCTGGGATGGATAATTAATCCCCGCCAAATCATAGGGTGGAAATTGAGGAATGTCTCGTGGAAGGAGAGATAACTGAATCTGACGCGCCAATGCCAATTCTTCATCGTATCGGCGCTTCTTCAGCACATCCCGGTAAAATCTGATTCGCTCAATGGCAATAGCAGCGTGGCTGGCAAACGTGATTAATAACTCTTGATCGTGCGCACTGTACGCATCCAACCGATCGGACTCCAGATTGAAACACCCGATCACCCGGTTTTCCGCTAATAACGGTACTGCCATTTCACTCCGGGTTTCCGGTCTTGCCGCAATATAACGATCATCATTCTGCACATCCCCCACTCGCAACGGCTCCCCCGTCTGAATCACCACCCCCAATAATCCCTGCCCCACCTTCTGCCGCACCTGATGCAGCACTTCGATATCATACAACCGGAGCGCCGGCCCTGCACTCTCC
>CBDVBD010000231.1:0-2639 GCA_965372135.1 uncultured bacterium
CCTCAACAACAACAATTTTACATACAAGTTTACAGTGGATAGATTCTAAGGGAGTGCATGATGAAGCGAATCGGAGTAATGCTGAGCGGCTGCGGTGTATACGATGGCGCGGAAATCCACGAATCGGTGATTACGCTGCTGTCGATCGATAAAGCCGGCGCCGAAGCGGTGATCATGGCACCCAATGCTCCGCAAATGCATACTATTAATCACCTGTCCGGTGAGGAAGCTTCCGAGGATCGAAATACCCTTGCTGAATCGGCTCGGATCGCACGGGGGAACATCCAAGACGTCAAAGAAGTCACGGAAAATACGTTAGATGCGTTGATCCTGCCCGGAGGATTCGGAGCCGCAAAGAATTTATGTACTTTCGCTATCGATGGCGCCGGTTGTTCCATCAACGAGGACGTTCAGCGGCTGCTGATTGATATGTTAAATGCCGGAAAGCCGATTGGGGTGGCTTGTATTGCACCGGCGGTGATGGCACGGACTTTGAAAGATAGCGGCACCTCGGTTAAACTGACCATCGGCAATGACCAGAACACCGCACAGGCATTGGAAGCGATGGGTGCGGAACATGTGAATTGCCCGGTGGATGAGGTGGTTATTGACCGCGAATACAAGGTGGTCTCAACACCGGCGTATATGTTAGCAACCCGGATTTCCGAAGTGGAAACTGGACTTAGTAAATTGGTGCAGGAAGTCATCAAGTTAGCGAGATAATCTGATTTTTTTTCGGAAGGAGTTCGCTTAATGAGAACCATTCCTACGGACGAAATCACCAAACAAGTCCGACAATTATGTATAAATGCTAATTACTATTTGGGTGACGACGTTTACCGTACCCTCAAGGAGTTTCGGGATCGGGAAGAATCACCTTCAGCGGTTGCGATACTCGATCAAATCATCCAAAATGCGGATATAGCAAGAGAAGGGGAATTCCCCATGTGTCAGGACACCGGATTTGCGGTGTTTTTCGTGGATATCGGTCACGATATCAGGGTTGACGGGGATTTGAACCAGGCGATCGCGGAGGGAGTTCGTCAAGGCTATCAGGACGGCTATTTGCGGAAATCCATATTGGAAGATCCGCTGCGCAGAGTAAATACCGGAGATAACACTCCGCCGGTCATCTGGTACGATTTCGTGCCCGGTGATCAACTGACGATTACCATTGCTCCCAAGGGTGGCGGTTCGGAAAATATGTCGGAAGTCAAGATGCTAAAGCCGTCTGACGGTGCGGATGGCGTCAAAGATTTCGTGGTGGATCGCGTACGGAGGTCCGGCGCCAATCCTTGTCCACCGATAGTGGTTGGAGTTGGCATTGGCGGGACGTACGATAAGTGTGCCTGGTTGTCAAAGAAAGCGTTACTCCGGGAAATCGGCTCCAAGCATCCCGATCCGTTCTATGCCGATATGGAAGCGGAACTGTTGGAGCGGGTCAACAAGCTTGGGATTGGACCTCAGGGATTGGGCGGTCGTACTACCGCGTTGGCGGTATTCGTGGAAGCGCATCCCTGCCATATCGCCAGTCTGCCAGCGGCGGTCAATGTCCAGTGTCATGCTGCACGGCATAAGACTGCGGTAATTTAGTATTTCAAATAATATCAAAACTCTACAGAAGCAATACTCAAAGGATAACCTATGGGTACAGTATCACAACGCATCGCAAAATTCACAGCCGAACTTGATTACAGTGATTTGCTACCGGAAACGGTGAATGAAGCCAAGCGCTTTTTATACGATAGCTTAGGATGTGCTTTTGGCGGGTTTGTTACAAAGGACGTGCTGATTGCACGAGAGGTGTTCCACGCTATGGGTGGTGAAGAAGAGGCGACAACCTTAGTGTGTGGAACACGGATTCCGGCTGCCAACGCCGCATTTCTCAACTCCCTGATGGTTAATGCTTCAGATTTCAATGACATCTATTGGAAGCAGGATCCTTCTCATCCTTCGGTTTTGATTCCTGCGGTGTTAGCCTTGGGAGAACGCTGCGGAGCTACCGGTAAGGAAGTAATCCTTGCGATTGTGGTGGGGTACGAATTTGAGATGCGGTTCTGTGAAATCGCGTTTCCCGGGATTCGAGAGCGAAAGTGGCATAATGCCACGTTAACGCAGTTTGCATCAGCGATTGTTGCCGGTAAGGTGCTGGGATTGACTGCGAATCAGATTACCAATGCAATCGGGATTTCCGGTGCGCATAACCATACCCTCGGGGCTGTTTCTACCGAGAAGTTGTCGATGATGAAGAAAGCTGCTGATCCATTTGCGGTGCAAAGTGGTGTAGTAGCGGCATTGCTTGCGGAAAAAGGATTCGAAGGTCCCGATCATATATTGGACGGCAAGGAAGGATTGACGGATGCATACGGTGGCAATTGGAACTTGGATGTTCTGACGGAAGACCTGGGAAGTGGGTATCGAATTCATCAGAGTACCATGAAAGCTTTCCCGGTGGATGGTTTAGCACATTCAACGCTTACCGGAGTTATTGACATCGCAACTGAAATGGATTTGTGGCCTGAAGAGGTCAAAAGCGTAGAAATTAAGACCATTTCTCGAACGGTGAATATCTTAGCGGATCCTACCAAATTCAGTCCCACTACACGTGAAACTGCCGATCACAGCCTGCCTTTCTGTGT
>CBDVBD010000232.1:0-2569 GCA_965372135.1 uncultured bacterium
ACCACAGCGGGATGGACTTCAAGAAAGAAGCAATACCTACCGGCGCATACTCTAAATAAGTTTCCAGCAGCCGTTCAAATTTAATCCAAGGCTTATCGTAGAACGCCAGGTGGGTCAGTTGGTTGGCTGTGATGCCGGCAGCTTCAAGGCAAAAGTTCACCGCATGATTCGGGAACTGGTGATCGTGCTTTTTGCGCGTAAATCGCTCTTCCTGAGCGGCAGCGACTATCTCACCATCTCGTACTATGCAAGCAGCCGAATCATGATAAAATGCCGATATTCCGAGGATGGTTGTGGGAAACTGGGAATTCGAAAGCACAAATCTTTGTAGTTATTCAGAATCTAACGGAAAACCTTTTTACAAGGAAATAATCACATTTCTACTACAGCAAAAAAGAAAGGATATGCCGGACACATCCTTTCTTTACACAGGATTAAATCGATCCTATTTCAGAAGCAGAATCTTTCGAATAGACGCTTGTTTTCCAGGATCGGTAATGGACTGCAATCGTAGGAAATATATACCTGTCGCCAAATTTTCCGCATGCCAGGTTAACCTATGTGTCCCTGCATCCTGCAGCCCATCAACTAATGTTGCAACCTTCTGACCGAGGATATTAAAGACGGACAACTGTATGTGACCACGTTGGTTCAATGTAAACGGTATTACACAGGTTGCATTGAAAGGATTCGGATACACCGGATCCAGACTGAATGTGTAAGGAACTGTCGTCGATGGTAAATCCGGTACACCAGTGTATTCACCCACCACCGCTCGGAGATGGAAATCGCAACCGGCAGGAGCCCAAGCTACCGTATTGACTTGCGAACGGTTCGAAATAGCGGGACTATCCCCCAAAATCACTGGCAAAGCGCTGCGGAATTGACATCCGGCATGAAAATCAGGATCGGTAGTAAACCCGTAGGGTCTCATGTCGATGCGTGTCCAAGCTTGGGTATTCTCCAGTGTATTCACCGGATATAATGGCAAAGGTCCCAATTCTACTCCAATAGGATACCCGCTCGCATTGCTCCAAACGTACACATCCACGGTATCCAGATCGTGGTCATCATCAGTATAAAATCGGAAGATCAATGCTGCCAAAGGTTGGGGTTGGGGAATGGTGAACCACACCGCTATTTGATTGCCTGGAGCGTACTGATAGATGTATTCCGGATCGCCGTCGTCATAGTAAAGGATAGTACCAAAGATATGCTCGTAGGTCTCACTGTCACCGCTGTTGGGCGGGGAAGCGCTATCCGTGGCATGGAAATAGTATTCCGTCCAGGCACCGGCTCCTTGAGCGGGAATCGTATAATAGTACATATCCCCAACCGTGCTATCGGGCATTGTCTCAACAAACGATGCACCATCCACGCTGTAAAATACGCTGGCTTCTTGGATACCGGAAATGTCAGTGATTTCTGCGTCAATCACCACGTCCCCTACCCAGCTTGTGGTATCCGGATCGGGTTCATGCACTACCAGAGGCGGTGTGATATCCTCGTGTCCTCCCTCAATTTGGAAATCATCGACATACATTCCGTCAAGTTCTAAAGCCCCATCAGAGGTTAATCGAAAACGAAACCTGACATCATTCAGTCCAACGTACCCGCCGACATCAATGGTGTCCGCCACCCAATCATTTTGAATCCCATTGAACGTGACCACGTTCATCCAATTAGTACCACCGTCAGTGGATACTTCAAGGTAGGCGTAATCAAAACCAGTTTCCAGTGCATACTTTGTCCAGTAAGTCAATTCAGCAGACTGGAATCCGGTCAAATCCACTCCTTGCGCCATCGCCTCCCAGATATTCTGGTTTGGTGAATACAGGGATCCGGGACTATCCGTCAGACTATGGGTGGGGGAATGGCTGGATTCTTCCGTCAATCCCCAGGTCCCAGTCCAGTTTCCCAACCCGCTTTCGAAATCATCGAAGAATACTTGTCCCCAACAGGGTAAGGAAATCAGCAACCCCAGGATTAAACTCAAAATGCCACTTTTGTAGATCATTAGTCTTCCTCCTTAAGAAAATCACAAATTATACCATAGCAAGGATGAGTTGACATTGATAACGCTGGGATCAGTTCGTAAAGAAATCCTTGCTGTCTTCAGAAGTAATATAGAGAAATGAATGTGCTTGAGGTGTATTATTGGAGTATCTTTACTCTGATTTCTAATCACTTTACTCTGAAGAATCAGCCACACAAAGCGCCATTAAATCCGATATTTTCGGCAGGTTCTCCAAGTCAAAGACGGTTTCTTTGATCTGATCTTGCCGTTCCGTCGTTACCAGATTTTCCACCAGCCCATTAAATTTTGCATCCAGATCCGCTTGACTCATGGGCATGCGGGGATCACCTTTTGGGAAATCTACTCTCACTGTTTTCTCACGTCCATCCATCGTTTTGATGGTAACCTGACTGGGTTGCATCTCAGGAAATTGCTTATCAAATTCCATATTTGCCTTGATGGAAATCCTCTTCATCAACTTTTTCAGCCGCTGATTCTTAATCTGCTCATCGGAAAAACTGGCTGTCGTTAGGCTCTTATCCACAAGAGCGG
>CBDVBD010000233.1:0-2543 GCA_965372135.1 uncultured bacterium
CGATGACTGATTCTGATCTGTGAACGAAGTGGCTAGGAGTATCGGTGAAGATTAGATCAGTACTCTTTTTGGTGGTAGTGGTGGCATTGGTTGCCGTCATGCTGCCGTTTTTGGGTCAAAACCAGGGCAGCAGCTCGCAACCTGCCGCATCGGTGGAGCTAAATCCCGGGATTCTGAAAAGCTTTGTGGCGCGTGGATCAGACAAAACCGTAGTACTGCAATGGTCCACCTCCGATGAATCCAAGGTCAACCAGTATTCCTTGTATCGTGGGTTTGCACCGGTGGGGAAATTTTCCCTGATTTCGGAAATTCCCACTCACAGAACCAAATCTCAATCATCGGATTATACTTACGTCGATGAATGGGTGATTAACGGGGTGACTTACTATTATAAAATTGCTTACAAAGCAGAAAATTATGCCGAGTCGGTGCATCCGATGTTGGTGTTCGCCATGCCAACCGACGCGAAAGGGGATGTTCCGCCGGAATCATTGGAACAGTACCGACTTTTTACCAGCAACGCCAATTTGATGACTGCGCCTACTACCGTGGATTTTTATGTGCGGAATTCCGGGATGGTGCAGATGATAATTTACGATCTGGATGGGAACGAAATCAAAACGTTGGTTAGCCGGGATTTCTATCCGGGGATGTACACGTTGGATTTGACGCATCAGGATGTCGATGCCGGGGTGTATTTCCTGAAAATGATTGGCGAAAATGGATTTTCCACCATTGAGAAAGTGCTGGTGGTCAAGTAGTTTTATAGAGATGGAAATAAAACGCCGCCTGAATTCAGGCGGCGTTTTTTGTTTGGTAAGGTTAGTGCGATATACGATATTATTTCATCAATACCGATTTTCTGATGAACTCTTTTCCTTGTGAATTTAACTTAACGAAATAAATACCGGAAGACATGGCATTTGCATCCCACAATACTCGATGTACTCCAGGAGACACGGGAGAAAAGTCAAATTGATGGACACGCTGTCCTAAGATATTGTATATCGCGATATTGACCTCTGATTGGGTGGGAATGGTGAAGGGTATTACCAATACGCTGTTGAAGGGATTGGGATATGGTGGATGTAATGCAAAATCGAAAGGATGTGGCTCGGTTATCTTTGTGAATAACAATGGATAGGGGTAACTTTCCCCCCAGGGACCACCCCAACAACCAATATCATTGCGGGTGCTGTCGGGATCATTGAAAAACGGATCGGGGTTGCCAGCGTCAATGCAGGAAGAACCAAGAGATAGCCGGAAGTCAACAGTATCCTGGACCATAGGATCTAAAAAGATGTTAGTACTATCGCCCTGACAGTTCACAAGATCACTATCGTTGCCGAAGAAATCGTTGTAACTAATGTTTGCAAATGGTTGAGAACTAAATCTGTTCTCTATAGCGTAACGGTTATTTAAGAATAAATTGTTGGCAACATAGACTTCCAGTGGGGACTCGTAGATTTCTACTCCAACCTCAGTTTCAAAGAACACATTATTGCTAATCAAAACACTATCACCCAGACCGACGAGTACACCGTCACCGTGGATGAAAATATTATTAGCTGCAATGCCAGAACTGCCATTACTGAAACCAACTGCGCTATACAGATTTATCACTGTATTTCCAATAAATTCCCCATAACTTGATTGGTTGAATCTAGCGCTGGTTCCATTGATAAATGTACAACCATGAAAAGATACATTGGAATTCTGGCGAATATCGAAAGGCATTACAAATTCTGCTGTATCAGGTAATTCGAAATGAGAATTAGTGATGGTCGCAGAAGAACCGCGAACATAGATGAAACTACTATATGCCTCATAGAAAAAACAGCTATCTAACCTTAACCATCCCCCATTTATAACTGCTATTCCCCCCTGACTATTGAAGAAAAGAGAATTCTCAACTACCGCGACCGCTCCGGAATCTACCAATATTCCGGAATTGGGATTCATAAGATATGCATATTTGATATGCGTGGTGTCAATTGGATTCAGGCACCAGATCCCGCGCCAGGCTTTCATTAGTGAATCTTCGAATTCGGGAATGAAGCGAATGCTGTCTTCGGGCATGCCCACCGCATGTAAATTTCCCCGTACAATAATTTGTTTCCGCAGATCTTCGATATCATGCCATTGAAAGCGTATTTCCACACCTGGTTCGATTGTCAGACTTTCTCCTTCAGGCACAATCACATCCTCTACTACCAAATAGGGCGAATCCTCAACTGCAAGCACACCGATAACCTCTCCACCTAAAATGGTGTATGGGCTGACCACCACCGTCACCACCTGGGAATCCCTCTGAGCTAAACCGTCCTCCACCCAGACGCCAAAGGTGAAATTACCCTGATTGCTCGGCACCCTGCCGGATAAATAGGCATTGTTTTCTACAAAATCCATCACCGGATAAACCCGGTACAACCATCGCGGCAGCCCCCAGAACCCAAAACGCAAAGGACCATTATCGTCGGTAGCTTGCGCGGTATAACGCAGCTTTGTGCCCCTCTGCACATTTACTACTGCAGGTGATATTA
>CBDVBD010000234.1:0-2525 GCA_965372135.1 uncultured bacterium
CGTTTCACTGCCACTACCAGTGACGAACTGGAGGAGGAGTTGGATTCATTGGATGATTGCGGGATGGATAGGTTAATATTGGATATGCGCAACAATTCCGGGGGGTATCTGGATGCGGCGGTTGCGGTGGCGGATAAGTTTATCCCAGGGGGGAATATGATAGTTTATACCCGGGGTCGAATACCCAGGTCTAATGATGAACGGTATTCCACTGAGGATACCTACCCGCTGTATCCATTGGTGGTGTTGATGAACAACGGAAGTGCTTCGGGATCGGAAATCGTAGCGGGTGCGGTTCAGGATTTGGATCGTGGGTTGATTTTGGGGCAGACATCGTTCGGGAAGGGGTATGTACAGACGGAGATGAAGCTGCCAGACAAGTCAGCGGTACGCATAACTACTGCGCGGTATTACACTCCCAGCGGACGGTTAATCCAGCGTCCTCATGACAAGGGATTGGCGCAGTACTTGGAAGATTCGATCACCACCCAGGAAGATGCGGAAACGGATACTTCGCGACCGGTGTATTATACGTTGTCCAACCGTAAAGTGTACGGGGGCGGCGGGATCACTCCGGATGTGTGGGTTGATCCCCAGTATTTGACACGATTTACCAGTCAGATATTGAACCAACGGCTGGTGCTGGAATATGCCAATCAGTACTTAGCGGAACATTCGACGCCGACTACGGATTTCGATACATTTTTGGATCAGTTCCAGGTGACAGATGCGATGCTATCAGATTTCATGGATTTGGTGGAGATAAAATACGGCAGGATGTTGGCGCAGAATGTCAAGCGGGATCGGGATTTTATGGATTTCAGATCGAGTTATGAACATTCGTGGGATGCGATCCGGGAATTTGTCCGATCGGCGGAATACGATTTTGACGGCGAGGTTCGGGTAACGTTTCCGGTGGATTCATTGCGGGATGAGTTGAGAGATAAATACTCTTTGGATAGGGAAGAGATTGCGGATTTCACGGAATTGGCGGTTTCTAAGGCGACGAGTGCGGTGGAACGTGATTTCGAACGGGACCGGGCGTTTTTAACCAACATGATCAAGGCGGAAATCGGGCGGATCTGGTACAACGGGCAGACCTATTATTATCAGGTTCGGGTGCGGGAAGACCGGCAAGTGATCAAGGCGCAAACGCTATTCGATCAAGCCAGACAGATCGCGGGATTGCCGGAAGGTGTTCCGTTGCAGATGAGGTGACAGAAGTTGGCAATCCGCCAGAGGGCGGACAAGGTTAACAAGTTGGTCGGGTTTCAAGAAAACCCGACTTGGGGATTCCCCCCTGAGGGGGGGGAGGAGCTGGATCCCCACCCCCGGTTCAAAGACCGGGGCAAGCTTCGCGGGGATGACATCGGGTGGAAGTTGTTTTATAAAATGGCAAAAAAAGGTTGACTTTTCTCTGAAAAACCATTATCTTTGATAAGCTAAGTACGTTTTTACCCCCAAGGCAGTCCATAATGGAGGAAGCCGGAACATGGTAGGTATGTTTGTTGAAGGTGGTCCATTTATGTGGCCAATCTTAGTGTGTTTAGTTTTGTCGATCATGCTTGCATTCGAGCGGGCATGGAATCTATCACGCGCATCGATCAACACCAAGAAGTTTGTATTGAAGATCAAGGATTCGCTGGAAACCGGCAGCGCCTCGGACGCGATGGAAGTCTGTGCCAAGACCCGCGGACCGGTGGCGTCGATATTTCATGCCGGACTCTTACGCAGGAGCCGCGGCATCGATCAGGTTGAGAAGGCGATTGTTACTGCGGGATCGATTGAAATGGCGTTTTTGGAAAAGAACTTAGTATGGCTCGCCCTATTTATCTCCATTGCCCCGATGATGGGTTTTTTAGGGACAGTATCCGGAATGATCAACGCTTTTAAGGACATCGCGGCTGCGAATGATATTTCGCCGGCGATTGTAGCATCTGGTATTTCGGAAGCACTGTTGACCACTATGTTTGGGTTGATCGTTGCCATCATCGTTCAGTTTTTCCATAACACGTTTATAGCCAAGGTGGATAAGATGGTAATCGACATGGAAGAAAGCTCCTACGAGTTTGTGGATATGTTGGTCGCCATTGAAGAAGGTCAGGGTTCCGCGGAATAAGAAGTTCGGGAGAACGAATCCATGTTAGTGGAGAAGAAACGCCAGCGTGCGGTGGGTATTCCGACTTCATCGTTGGCTGACATTGCTTTTTTGTTGCTCCTGTTCTTTTTGGTGACGACCACCATCGACCTGGACAAGGGTATTCCGTTGACACTTCCCGAAAAGGGTGGTGGAGAGGTCAAGATAAATCCACAAAATATCTGTAATATCTTGATCAATGCGCAGAATGAAGTGCTTCTTGACAACGATCCGGTGATGATAGCGGAGATCATGGACCGGGTACGGACTCGGTTGGAAGACCGTGGGTTGGACAAGGACGGGAAGCCGATATTGGTGGTGTCCATCAAGACGGAGCAAGATACCGATTATGATGCGTTCATTCAGGTGCTGGATCAAGTGAAACGGT
>CBDVBD010000235.1:0-2499 GCA_965372135.1 uncultured bacterium
AAAGAGTACATCCCCTCATCTAATAATATTGGACGAACAATCAAAATCTTACATCTAAATAATGAAAAACATAAGTGCATGGCTCGAATCCTTTATCAGATAACCGCCCAATGCCATGAGTTAGGGGAATAGGAGTCAGTAGAAGGTAAGGAGTTGGAGGGGTTCCCCTTCGAAACTAATATAAACAAAAGTTTGGCGATTCGCAAGTGTTTTTTATGGCGGGAAAAGAATGCTCACTTGATTAAAATTCTGGCGTTATGACAAGGGGGTGTAAAAAATCATTGGGTTTAGAGAAAGTATATCGCACCGGTCAGCGCCCTGCCGATTTCGCGTTCCCCTTTAGTATGAACTTCAGCCCGAAGGTAGTTCCAATGCTTGTGCATGCGGATGGGGATTTCTCTCTCAAATTGGTAGGTGTTCGATGAGGGTTGGTGAAACCAGGCGAGTTCTTCGGCATGGAGTTTACGGTTTCCCGCCCACAGCCAGATTGAATCGATGGGACCGAATTCGGGGGTGGTTATGATGTTCAATGCCGCGGTGCCATCTCGCTGAGGAACGTCATTGCCTATGGAATACCAGGTTCCATGATTGTCTCGAAAGGTCAATCCGATACCGGGACCGTTGGTGATGCCAGTGGTTCCATATCGGATTTGGGAGATTAGGGAGGGTACATCAACGGAATCCGGCGCAGGGAGCAGGGTTAGGGCTTCTCCAAACACTGGGTGGCTGCGTTGACCCAAAGTTAGCATGGGGGTACGGACATAGATGTAGCGGTTAAAATCGCCGTGGGCGTCGCTGCCGGCGGTGAGGGTCAATCGCAGTCCCTGCAGCAGGAGTCTGATCCATAGGTTGACGCCGTGCCGGAAGGGGATGGAATCATGTCCGCGGACGATTTGGATTCCGGTTAGATTTTGGTGTCGGAAGTCGGCAGGTTCCCAACAGCCGCGCCCGAGCAGCAGGCGTTCCAGATAGGGAAAGTCGACTTCGGGATGGGCGGCTAACGCCACACGTTGATCGTTTAAGGTGCTGACGATATGTTGGGTGGAAAGGTCAGGGGGTTTGGGCAGCCAGGCTTCGGCACTGTCGCCTTTGCCGGGGATGAAGTTTCCGGGACCGAGCACCAACAGGTGCAGGTTCCGGTCGCGCTGGTTTCCGGAGGAGACTTCTTCTCCGGGGATAACGGTGAGTGTACCGCCGCGGTCGCGGTTCCAATGTTCGATTTCCGTGTTCAGGGCTTTGTATTTTGGAAGGTTAGGGTCGTTTTTTAAGGGATTTGTCCAAGTGTCATCCAGGTTATAGCTGTGGTCGGTGGCGGCGTAGAAGTCCAGTCCCTGGGCTTGGGCAATTAGGGCAGTGGCGGTGACCGGAGCTCCGAATTCCACCTGGTCGTCGGTGTAGCGGGTATGGACGTGGAGGTCACCAACCACCCATCCCGATGGTTTTGGGAATGGATGTTGGGAAATGTTTACTGTCAAAGGTTTTGGGGAGATTCCCACATAGTTGTGGTTGGTAATAATGTGGTCTTGATTGTTGCGGGATGCCTTGATGATAACGTCGAAGTCCAACTGCTTTTTGGGGAGGGATTCGGTGGGGATGCTCAGTAAATAACTCCAATAGGGGCGGTCGATTTGTTCATTTATGGGAAATTCCATCGGCGGCAGGGATCGATCGCACCAGCGGATTATGACGCTGTTCAGGGTGATTTGCCAGCGATGGGCATCTTTGACGATGATCAGTACGGGCAAGTGATGACCGGGTTCGACACGCCGGGGGCTGTCGGCGATGATTTCCGGGAAGGATCTGCGGTAGCGGCTGACGGGCAGCACCGGAAACAGGAAATGGGTTTCCGCATAGGGTTTAGGTTGTGGGGGATAGGACATCACGGGGATTTCTTGTTAGTGCGACCGGAAAGTGGGGCTATCAGATATTTATACCAGCTATATTTGATTTTGGGCAGCAGGCTGTCGATGAAGTACCGGTCCAGTTTGTATAAGAATGACGGGTCGAAGTAGCAGTTGATGGTGCAGCCGTCACAAAAGCGATGGCGTCCCTGTTGGGTGCGGGCTTGGGACCACAGTTCGCCGCCGATGATGTCCTTTAAGGGGCGGTCTATGGGGATTCGTTGGTTGTGATAATGATAGCAGGGCAGCAACAGGTGGTTGTCGGGAGATATTACCAACGTGGAATCGACCACCCGACAGCGGGGTTGGTTGATTTGGTTGCCGCCGTTTACCATGAGGCGGTATTGGGCGTGGTTCAAGTACACATAGGGCTGCCGGGCACCGTCTCGCAGCGATTCCAATGCATCCATATCGAGGGGCTGGCTGCCGTTCAGGGAAAAGATAGGATTAACGATCAGGATTAGTTTGTGGCGTTGTGCCAAGTCTATCAACGCGGGCAGTTCCCGGTAGGTTTCGGGGGTAGCGGTGTAGAGGATGTCGGGGCGTTCGCCCAGCTCCAGGGCTACCTCGATGCTCTCCGTTATTTTATCGAAGCAGG
>CBDVBD010000236.1:0-2493 GCA_965372135.1 uncultured bacterium
CACCGTCGAAAATGCCTACTACTTTTGCGTTAAAATCGGTTTACCCAAATCCTTTCAATGCTCAGGCAACAATTCGGTATGATGTGCCGGTACATGGAGAGATTCGAATAGATGTGTATGATGTGTTGGGGAGGGAAGTGGCGAATTTAGTGGATGGAGTAATGCCGGTGGGAGCGCACAGTGTGATTTGGGATGCGGGAGATTTACCCTCCGGTATCTACTTTTGCCGGATGAATTCAGCAGATTTCAATCAAATCCGAAAAATACTGCTCTTAAAATAGATCAATTTCAACGACACTGATATGCAATGCGGTAACTTTTCAGCTATTTAACTCATCTTCTCAATCCGGAGAAAATAAATGGCAAAACCTAAAAAAGACGACCTGTTAAACAATGTAATCGCTCTGTGCAAACGGCGGGGATTTGTGTTCCAATCCTCGGAAATCTACGGCGGATTGGCATCCTGCTGGGACTACGGACCATTGGGCGTTGACCTGAAAAACAACATCGCCAAACAGTGGTGGCACGAAATGACCGTCCTCCACGACAACATCGTGGGCTTGGATTCCTCAATTCTCATGCACCCGAAAGTGTGGGAAGCCTCCGGTCACATCGCCGAATTCACCGACCCCTTGGTGGACTGCAAGCAGTGCAAACGCCGTTTCAAAGCCGATGAACTGGTGCCGGAAATCCCGCCGGATGACGCCGAATGGGATCATAAAAACTTGGACAAATTCCCCTGGGAAACCCTGCAGTGCCCGACCTGCGGCACCAAAGGATCCCTGACGGAACCTCGCATGTTCCACCTGATGTTCAAAACCCATTTGGGACCCGCGGAAGATTCCGCCGCCACCATCTACCTGCGCCCGGAAACCGCCCAGGGTATCTATGTGGACTACCAATTAACCATGAATGCGGCGCGTCAAAAACTCCCGTTCGGAATCGCCCAAATCGGCAAAGCCTTCCGCAATGAAATCACCCCTAAGAATTTCATATTCCGTACCGTGGAATTCGAGCAGATGGAGATGCAATTCTTTGTAAAACCAGGAGATGACGATAAATGGCTGGAACATTGGAAAGAGCAGCGGATGGCATTCTATCACAATTTAGGCGTCAATCCCAACAACCTCCGCTACCACCAACACGCCCCCGATGAACTGGCTCACTACGCCAAAGATGCCTGGGATATCCAGTACAATTTCCCGTTCGGATGGCAGGAATTCGAAGGGATCCATAACCGCACCGACTTTGACCTGACGCGGCATTCCGAATTCTCAGGCAAGGATTTGCGGTACTTCGACGAGGAAACCCGGGAACGCTTTATTCCTTATATTATAGAGACTTCCGCTGGACTAAACCGGATGATGCTGGTAATTTTGCTGGATGCCTACTGGAATGACGAAGCCAATCAGCGGGTGGTGATGCGCCTCCATCCCAAATTGGCACCGATCAAAGTCGTTATTTGTCCGTTAGTTAAGAAGGATGGATTGCCCGATATAGCCCGGCGGGTGGAACAGGAATTACGCCCGTTCTGGAAGGTGCAGTACGAACAGCAAGGCGCCATCGGACGGCGGTATTACCGGCACGACGAAGCAGGCACACCTTATGGAATAACAGTAGATTACGACACAAAAGAGGAAGCTGAAAAGGCTGGAGATGTGCTGCAAGGAACGGTCACATTGCGTGAGCGGGACACTCAGGAACAGATACGCTTAAAAATCAATGAATTACGAGGAGTGTTAACGGAAAAATTAGGTGCGATGTAAACGATTGGTATCTTACTGATATTATGTAATATACACGGTTGACATCAAAAACATTTCCAATAAGAAACCCCTTCAGAATAATTCTGAAGGGGTTGTTTTATATGGAGATTAGCGGAGAGGGTGGGATTCCTCCATAGGAGTGGCTACGCCAGAACCCACGCTACCTAATTAAATAACCTACAATAACTTATCTAAGTATAAGCTGCGGAGAGGGTGGGATTCGAACCCACGGTAGGCGGACCTACACACGCTTTCCAAGCGTGCTCCTTCGGCCTCTCGGACACCTCTCCTGGACGATAAAACCTGTTTTTGAGCGAAAAAAAACGAAAAAAATGAACGTTTTGGAAAATATAATGAAAAAAAATGGTAAAAAAAAGCAAAAAAAGTGATAAAAAATGCGAAACGCATTACACGTAATTGAATTACACGTAATTTTTGTTGTGCCAGGATTATGATGATAATCGGTGGGAGTTTTTTCGAAAAAGTGAGGTGCTCGAACACAAATCGAACACCGCATTTTATAATGGCGAAATTTTTAGTGATAATTTTGTAATCTGCCGGATTACACTACGCTTGAAACCCGGCAGGAACTAACTGTGATGATTTTATTTCAATAGTACGGTTTTGATGGTTTGGGTGTGGGTGGAGGAGGATAGCTGGATGAAATAGATGCCGGAGGGGGAATCGGCGGCGTTCCAGGTTAGGTGATGGGTACCCGGGTCGGAGA
>CBDVBD010000237.1:0-2402 GCA_965372135.1 uncultured bacterium
AAACGTTCCCGGTACCGATACCGGGTCGATACACTACCCACAATAACTACCAACCGATTTTCCGGGGGAAATGGCGAAGGAAAATCCAATACACTGGTGGAATCTTCCGGCAATCCTAATACCGCCTGAAAAAACTCTATCGGTTTCAATGTCGCTGATAAACCCACCGCAGCCTTCGGTAGTTGCAGGCGCGATCCAATCGGACCAGACGGATCCAAACAGATAATCTTAAGGCGTTGCGGACGTGACTGCTCTAAAGCAATTTCGTACGTATCCTCATCCAACGAAAAGCCATCCACAAATTTCGACAACGCCCAGTACAGCTCCACCAACGGATTATCACGGGGAAATAATTCCCGAGCCCGAATCTCCATCAAATACCGGACCACCAATGATTCCAGGTCCTGGAGAATCCCCTGCCACCATTCAACATCCAACTCCACTGGATGCACTCTCATATTAGGGTACTCCAATCGCCCCCGATCAGCTAATTCCCGAAACCGCTTATCCAATTTCCCCAACCACTTGCCCAGATTACCCGCCAGCCCAGCAGGGATATCAGAACGCGATCGTTGTTCCCGTAACTCCTTGCGACACTGTTGGATTAAATTTCGCGGCAGTTCCGGAGAAAAAATATCTCTTCCCCGATGGTACAAATTATGAATCTCATCAACCAATAGCACCGAATTCGACCAATCTTCAGGTTGAAATCGCTGGAATGATACCGCCGGATCAAACATGTAATTATAGTCCCCAACGATTACATCCGCCTGATACGCTAATGCCAACGTCAATTCAAACGGACACACCCCTTCTTCCAATGCAATTGATGTAATGATTTCCGGATCCAACATCCCATGTTCCCACAGCCGTGAAAACAGATCCCGTGCCTCCTGACCGACGGGAAACACTCCGGCATAATCACACACGGATTCGTGACACACCGTCACCGGTTGCGGACACAGCTTTTCCTTCGCTCGGATCAACACCCCCCGAAACGGCACACCCTGATTGCGAAAATCCTGCAAAGACCGCCAAATCAGCCATTGCTGCGTCGTCTTAGAGGTCACGCAAAGCAATCTGAGCTTGTTGGAGAATATGAATTTGAGTATTGGAGTTAACGCTGCCGCCGTCTTACCGGAACCTGGCGGAGCCGACACCAACACCCGATGCCCCTTCGATAACCCATCCCGAACCCCCTGCGACATTTCCTTCTGAAACGGTCGGTATTTCCGATGGGGAAACCTGATCTTGCGCGATAATTTTCTTAATTCCTGCTTGCGTAGGTATTCCTCCAGCTCCGCCTTAAGCAATATTTCCAATCCGCCTAAGATCTGACCCCTGACTCCAGCTAAATCACCGTCAAAATTGAAAATTCGCTGCTGCCAATCATAAAGATTAATCAACAACAATTCCCCATGTCTGACCGGTTCCTGAGGAAGAGTTACTGCCTTGCGGCGAGATGTAACTACTACCGAACCGTGATTCCCGTCAAGCAAAAATAAATAAACCTGAAGCTGTCGTTGGAAACCCGCCATATCCTTGACATCTAACCTCCCAAAGACCCCAGGCGACACCGCTATGGTCTTTATCTCCTGAGCCACCCAGTCCCCGTCACGGCGGAACAAAACATCCAATCGCCCTTGCAAAACTACCTGATAATCCTCAATCGGAAACACTCCTCTAAGCATCACCTCAGACAAATATTCCGAATCCCCCGCTCCTCCTTTAGCTTGAATTGACCGGTGTACATCCCCACCCATAGCGCCACGACCCGGTAAATACCCCTGTCCGGCTTTAAGCGGATCCGAACGCATTCCATCCGATTCGGAAATGGCATACACCAAATCCCGCACTCCCACAGTTAGCTCCTTATTTTCCGGATCTAATCGAACCGGCATCCTACAATCTCCAACTTCAACTTAACTAAATCATTCCGAAACATCAACACGAGTACAAAACCCCACATATGGACAATTAAATCCCATATAACCACGACACTGGGTATCAGGAAGTTTACCATAATCACTTTTAGCGGAAAGCATCTCACCGACAATTTCCAGTATCCGTTCCTGAACTTGTTTCAATTCCCCTACCGTTACACTCTTACTTCCTGATTCATGCTCGATGGGAATTGGAACCACTTCTAACTGCCCACCATTCTTAAAATCAAACACAATCTGTTGGAAAGCTGAAATCGCTTTGCGATCATTATCACTTAATGAAAAATAGTATATTGGAAACTGAAAATCCTTACCATTCTTATTCCTGAAGGCATTAATCAGACCCGCCGCCTTGGTATCTCCTGACTTCTTATAATCGATAATGCTCCAACCACCTCCTTCCACCCGTCCAATCCGATCGATTCGACCGCGAAACCTGATCCCCTGCGCCCATTCCGA
>CBDVBD010000238.1:0-2336 GCA_965372135.1 uncultured bacterium
GTACCATAGTACCGAGTCAAGTGTTTTTTTCACTTTTTTAAAATAATTGCATTTCTGCACACAAAGAGAAATCCCCACCTCGCCTGGCTGAAGCTAATAATTTAGCCCGATCATGGGTAGGGATTCTCAAGAATATTCAATAATTAACAAAGTGTTAGAACTTCTCACAAACCGACTTACCCTGGGTAAACAACAGCAGGTAGTCGCGACCTCCGGCTTTGGAATCGGTACCGCTCATGTTGAATCCGCCAAACGGTTGCACGCCCACCAAAGCTCCGGTGCATTTGCGGTTCAAGTACAGGTTGCCGGTATGGAGTTCCCGCCTGCCGCGTTCCAAATGGCTGCGGTTGAATGAAAACAGCGCGCCGGTCAAACCGAATTCGGTGCCGTTGGCGATGTCGATAATGTCATCGAAATCCTTTGCTTTGATGAATGCCAGCACCGGACCGAAGATTTCCTCCTGGGCTAACCGGGCGTTGGGCTCGATATCGGCAAAGATGGTGGGCTGAATAAAGTATCCGTTGCCGGGAGCTTTGCCGCCGCCGCACACCAACCGACCTTCCTGCCTGCCGATGTCCATATAAGACAGAATCTTATCATAAGCCGGTTGATCGATCACCGGACCCATGTAATTGTTGAAATCCTTGACCGGACCGACCGTTAATGTTTCAGTCTTTTCCGCTACCTTTTCCAGCAACGCATCATACACTGGCGCCTCGATGATGGCACGGGAACAGGCGGAACACTTCTGTCCTTGGAAGCCGTAAGCGGCTGTCACGATCGCCGCCGCCGCTGCATCCAAATCGGCAGTCTTATCCACTGCGATAAAGTCCTTGCCGCCCATTTCCAAAATGGTGCGCTTGATCCAGATTTGCCCCTCGGATAGTTTCGCCGCTAATTCGTGGATGTGCAAACCGACTTCCTTGGAGCCGGTGAATGCGATGAAACGGATCAGCGGATGACCGGTGATGGTGTCTCCGATGGTACCGCCCGGACCGGGCAGGAAATTCACTACTCCGGGAGGCAATCCGGCTTCCTCGAGGATTTCCATGAATTTTATGGCAATTGTCGGAGAGGTGGATGCCGGTTTCAATATCACGGTATTTCCGGTCACGAGTGACGCCGAAGTCATCCCCACCAGAATCGCCAGCGGGAAATTCCAGGGCGGAATCACTGCACCGACACCCAACGGGATATAGTACAGCTCATTTTCTTCGCCGGGATATGGAGTCACCGGCTGCCGCTCACTCAAGCGCATCATCTCCCGACCGTAGAATTCCAGAAAATCGATGGCTTCGGCAGCATCGCCGTCAGCTTCCGCCCAGCTTTTCCCTTCTTCAAACACCATCCAGGCTGCCAATTCCATTTTCCGACGACGCATGATAGATGCTGATTTAAACAGGATACGAGCTCGTTCATCGGGATGCACGTTTTTCCAGGTTTGAAAGGTCTTCCAAGCGATATCGATGGCTTTGAGTGCGATTTCCTTGGTGCCCTTGGCGAACCGTCCTACCACCTCATCCGTGTTGGACGGATTAATGGAAATCAGCTCATCATCAGTTTTGATGCGATCACCGCCGATTATCAATGGATACTTCATGCCTAACTGCGATTCCACCTCTTGAATAGCGGTTTCCATTGCCAGGCGATTTTCGGGAACGGAAAAATCCATCAAAGGTTCGTTAGAGAATTCCGAGAGCATTTAGATCCTCCTACATCAAGTTTATTTTAATTGTGTTACACTTTCGAAATATCTAAATCTAAGTAGTGAGTTTTTTGCGTGCGATCTAAAACCATCGTATGTCAAACTCACTGAAAAAAGCCTTGCTTTTCAGGCAAATACTTCGTATAATTTCTCGATAGGATCACGATTCTAATTTCGTTTACATAACTGCACCAGATATTTTGTGCTATCCCACAGGGAGGATGTATGAAAATTAAAGAGAGCATTCAGGGTAAAGTAGCCGTTCTCGCTCCATCGGGAAACCTAATGGGAGGCAGCGACACCCAGGGACTTCACGATCACGTGAAATCACTGATTAATGACGGCATCATCAATGTGGTGATCGACCTGGGGAAGGTCAAGTGGATGAATTCCTCGGGCTTAGGTGTGATGATCGCCTCGATGACGTCACTGAAAAATGCCGAAGGATCGCTGAAATTAGCCAGCATTACCAATAAGGTGAACAGCCTTCTTATGATCACCCAGATGATCCGGATTTTCGACACCTATGCCACTCCAGAACGAGCGGTTGCCAGTTTCTTGGAGGAATTGCAGTAGCCGGGTTTTCAAAACTAAAATCCCGTTCTGATGACGGCATTTAATCCGAGCATCA
>CBDVBD010000239.1:0-2248 GCA_965372135.1 uncultured bacterium
TGACACAGAAAATCATCCCTACCACGGTATCACTATTGTTGTTGATTGCAGCGACGCTTTTAGCTCAAGGGATTGCAGATGATCCTGTGATCAAAGACCTAACACAACAGATGGAAGCATTGACAGCAGACATGACAAAATACAGCCAAGGGACTACCGAGGAAGATTCAATCTCATATTGGACCCTAAAGGCTCAATACGATGGATTGAAAGTACGGAAGGATGCCCGAATTGCAGAACTGGATGCCGATGCCGCTAAACGGCGAGGAGCCATCAATAACTATAACCAGGGCAACGAATACTACAAAGACCGCAAATATGCCGACGCCATCGATTCCTACCGCGAATCCATCAGATACGATGACACCAATTACAAAGTATATAAAAACCTCGGTCAGGCATATTACCACTACAAAAAGTACGGCGAAGCGGTCACCGCCATGCAGGATGGGATAAAATTGAACCCCAATGATCCCGGCATGTACACGGTGATGGGGCAGGCACAAACCAAAATGCAGCAATTCGACAACGCCCTCGCCAGCTTCAATCACGCCATCGAAGTGGACGACACCTACGCCCGAGCCTGGCTGGGCAAAGGGAACATCTATCTAACCAGGAAAGATTACGGACAAGCCGAATCGGCACTAAAAAAAGCCACCGAGCTGGATTCCAAATCCTACAGCGCATTCTTCAACCTGGGCGTCGCCCGATCCGGACAGGGGAAAATCACCAACGCACTTGCCGCATTCACCAGTACGATCGACATCAGAAGCAACCACTGGAAAGCGCATTACCAGCGTGCCGTGATGTTAAACAAACTGGGCCGGCACCAGGATGCCATTCAAGCCGCTAATGAATGCTTGAAACACAAGAGAAATTACGCCGGCGCCTATTTCGAAATCGGCACCGCATACAAGAAGATGGGGAACAGGGTAAACGCGGAAGAGAATTTCAAAAAATGCCTGAACGACCGTTCCTGGCAGAGTGCTGCCCAATGGGAACTGGACCACGGCTTGAAGGAAGCCTTCCAAGAATAGCCATCGATCGATTACCATAAAGAAAAACCCACTGTTTGACAGTGGGTTTTTTTATACACAATAAATTCCCCCCCTGTTATCTGCAGGGGGGGAGTAAGGGGGGTAATTAAAATGGTACCGAAATTATCAACAACACGATGGATCTTCAGCGCATCCACAGGTGGGTTCGGTACCACGTATGGCACCGACAATAATCGCGGCGGCGCACCCCACTCCGGCATCAACCTGTATCGCCTCCACCGGACAATTCATAGCGCAAGCACCGCACTCCATGCAAGCGTCACGATCCACGATCACCGCCTTTCGGTCTTCGATTATATACACCTCATGGGGGCACACTTCCACACACATCCCGCAGCCGTTGCACTTTCCCTGATCCAATTCCAACGTCACCACATCCGCAAAATATCGTAACTCAGCCATATTCGACTCCATCCTTATTATCAATTAGCCTTACACAAACCGGGCAACCAACCACAGCATCAGCCCTACTCCGGCACCAGCAATCTGCAGCGGTACCGCCGTTTTCATTTCCTTACGGACACCGGACAGCGAGGTAAACGTGGACGAACCGGTGAAATTCATGGCAATAAAACTGGACAATGCCGTACCCATCAGCACCCAGGAAACCACATCCAACCATCCGACCGAAGTTCCCAAATTACTCTGCATTAAACCAACGAGAACCACCGACACAATCAAACCAATCCAAGCGCCTTTGGCGGAAAATGCCCTTCCGGGAATCCACGGCAGCAGCACCGGGGTGATTGCCGTCCCCGCCAAATAAGCTCCGGCAAAAATCAACACCGACCACAATCCAACCGTCCTGACCAAATCCAACGAATACCCCCAACGGTACAACCCGGCGAGGATCACGAAACCGGCGGAAACCAATAGAACATATTTCAACCCTCCAACAATATCCACCGGCACTAACAATGCCCGGTCTTTAACAGAAAACCTTACCCGCCGCATTTCGGAAGTTGCCGTCATCTCCGCATCCAGAAATGCCGGGATATCTTCCGCCCTAATCGGTCCATACACCACCCGGAAACCGCTGTGGCGCTTGACCTCGTGGGCGCTAACCCCTGGCGCACCCAATTGCGGCAGCAGCAACCTGCGATGAGTCACCACTTGATCCAATCCCACCGCTTGCAGCCGACGCACAATCTCATCAGTCCCGAACGTCCCCTTCCCCGCCGCACACCACA
>CBDVBD010000240.1:0-2209 GCA_965372135.1 uncultured bacterium
CGGGCGATGATTCCACTCCGAAAAGCACCTCAATAGGAAACCCAACCTGGTTCAAGGATAATTCGATGGAGAATTCCCGTTCGGCGGAATATCCGCCTGAAGCGGTCAAATGTACCGTAAAATCGATTGACGACAATGCGGCGCCATCCTGAACCCGGATCATAAACGGATCGGAATTGTTTTGTGCTATTTCACCACCTCCGATGTTGCCGAAACTTCCCTGGCTGTCCAATATCTCCACACGATTATCGCTGGTTGACAAGGTCGCTTGAACGTTACCAGCTTCCATGCACAACGGTCCGTTGGCGACGTCAATAATCAATTGGGCGGTTTCACCCGGGTTTAATACACCGTCACCATCGCCGATTTCTTCCGACACCGAGAAATCCGAAATAGTCAGAATTGAGAAACTGGTTTGTAATGGGGTTAAGGTTACAGTCCATTCTTCCATTCCACACTCGTTTTCACCTTTGCGGATACGGAAGTAGCCATCCTCACCCCAGGAACCCCAACTGTTTTTGCAAATCCAACAATCAGCGTCGTCATCCCAACCGACAATGCTTATGGCGTGAGCGCCGATTTGTTCACCCCACACGTGTTCATAAACCCCGCTTTGGTAGGCGTTGAAATCCTCATAGACAATAAATCCTGCATATACAGGACCTTCCAACAATTCGTTTTTAATAGCTTGTTCGGTACTACCCACCCAATTCCAGTTTGCCGCTCGACGATTTCGCTGCTGCCAATCGCTGCACCTGGCGTTACAGGGGATTAGATCATTGGCGACATACGGGAAACAGGCTTCATCGACCGTGCCACTGCTGACTAAGTAATTGCAGGTGCCAGGCAATGAGTAGCCATTGCAGGATCCGTTGCTGCAAGACACAAGCATCTGCTCGGATAAATCCAACGGATATTCCGGCATTTCCGCCATAATCAAGGTCCGAGCTTCCATCGCCGCCAGTCCTCCAAATGCCCAGCAACTGCCGCAGGACCCCTGATTTCGAATTCCAGTGACGTAATTATGCCCATTATAATTACGCCAATCCAACACCTCATCAACCGCATCCAACCCAGGAACCGTCTCCGATTCCTGAAATCGATCAACGCGGTCTTCTAAGATCAAGCCGCAAAGCGCTTGTTGCTCTTCCTTGGACATCTCCCAAATCGGATTGCTTCCTGCCGTCCATGATGCACCTTTTGCACGAATCGCATCCTGAATTTCTTGGAGATCGGTATCCCAATTCCCTCCATACACCATTCCCACCAGAATCAGACATCCAAGTGCTAATCCCGTAATCATCTGCATTCTCATGATTGCCTCTTTCGATTTGTGACCAGTTCGTGATGACTCTATACAATATCGTCAGATTTCGTTACCATCCCCAGTCTCGTTCCGGTTCTCCGGCTTCTTTGCCCTCTTTAATCTGCTGAAATAACTTTACGCTCTTAAATTCTAACTGATATACCCATTGTTGTCCAGGAAAACGCATCTGTTTGGATTCAAAGGAAATACTGGTGTTGGCATCTTCCCAGGACATCTGAAGCATATCCCAATTATGTTCATCTTCTAACTTCACATTTTCCCTGAATCTCTGATTTTTGGGATTCCCAAAGCTTTCGACAATTTTATTAGTAAAAAAATCCGCACCGATTTCGGTAATAAATGCGTGATCGTAAAACAGCCGGACACGCACCAATTTATCGTTCCAAAAGTAGAACAGGCGATTATCCACAGCATCAATGGGATTTTTTTGCATATAGATATTAAGCACATCATCCTCGGTCATACCCAAATCCTGCATGTTGGAAAAGTGCGCTTGCACGTCGGATAAGCTGCTACCCCAAGGCAATCCCTTATATCCAGCAAACAACGATCCCGATTGGGCAAAGCACAGGCAGCTTCCAAAAAACAAGACGCTTAGGACAACGCAAGTTCGTAGAGATGAGGTTAAGAATTTCATATAACCCTCAATGGTATGAATATGGCTGATTTTCTGTGGCGTAACATCACCCGAGACGCCCAGGAAATATTATCTTGCAATATACAAATTCAAAAGTTTTAATGCAACAAGTTTTTCATCAACTCTGTTATATTAAGGGAATTTTCTCACCCAGAAATCCTGGAATTTTTGTTCCACTTCTTCACGAGATTTTGGTTCCCATCCCAGTGATTCACGCCACACCGATGCGTTTTCCATGCATAGAT
>CBDVBD010000241.1:0-2108 GCA_965372135.1 uncultured bacterium
GAATCACGTTATAAACCAGAAACTAAACCAAAGAAAAAAATTAGTTTTCGTAAAAGAAAAATACAGATCGATTACAAAAAAAGTCCCAATAAAAATATAAGAACAAAAATGTTTAATTCAGGTTATAAATAATTTTATATTTCTGATGCAGGGATGCCGTGGCGGAGTTTGAGTTAGTGAGTCCGTTTCAGCCTCAGGGGGATCAGGGACAGGCGATTAAGCAGTTGACGGCGGGATTAGAGGACGGGCGTAGGTTTCAGACGTTGTTGGGTGTGACAGGGTCGGGGAAGACGTATACTATGGCGAATGTGATTGCCCGGTGGGGGCGTCCGACGTTGGTGATGTCGCACAATAAGACGTTAGCAGCTCAGTTGTATGGGGAATTTCGGGCGTTTTTTCCGAATAATGCGGTGGAGTTTTTTATCAGTTATTACGATTATTATCAGCCTGAGGCGTATCTGCCGGCGACGGATACCTATATCGAAAAGGAAACCGATATCAATGACGAAATCGACCGGCTGCGGCTTCGAGCGACCACCGCACTGCTGTCGCGGGAAGATGTGATAATTGTGGCGTCGGTGTCGTCGATTTACGGATTGGGAGCACCGGGAGACTATCAAGATTTGCTGTTGATCCTTAAGAAAGGGGAAACGGTGGATCGGAAACAAATATTTCGGAAATTAGTGGATGTTCATTATACCAGGAATGATTTGACGCTACCGAGGGGGACGTTTCGCGCCAAGGGGGACATAATCGAGATTCATCCAGCATACGAGGAAACGGGATATCGGATAGAGTTGTTAGGGGATGAGGTTGAGAGGTTGTCGGAATTTAATATATTGACTGGCGAAGCAATCGAACGCCTGGATCAAGTGGTGGTGTATCCGGCGAAGCATTTTGTGACTAACCAACCGGCTTTGAAGAAAGCCATGTGGGCGATTCGGGTGGAATTGTCAGATAGAATAGCGGAACTGAAGGGGGAGGGGAAGTTGTTGGAAGCGCAGCGGTTGGAGCAGCGGTGCCGGTTTGATTTGGAAATGATGTCGGAAGTGGGGTACTGCTCGGGGATCGAGAATTATTCCCGGCATTTGTCAGGACGAGAGCCTGGGGAACCCCCGGCAACCTTGTTTGAATATCTGCCCGATGACTTTTTGCTATTTGTGGATGAGTCGCATGTGTCGGTACCTCAGATTCGGGGAATGTACAAAGGGGATCGGAGCCGGAAGGAAATGTTAGTGGATTACGGGTTTCGGCTGCCGTCGGCATTGGACAATCGTCCGTTGTATTTCGAGGAATGGGAAGAGCGGATCCGTAATGCTATTTTTGTCAGCGCAACACCGGCGGATTGGGAGATAGAAAAATCGGGGGGGGAAGTGGTGGAGCAGATCATTCGCCCTACGGGGTTGATGGAACCAGCGATGGAAGTGCGTCCAATCGAAGGACAGATCGACGATCTGGTAGAAGAAATCCGCACCGTGGTGGACCGCAAGGAACGGGTGCTGGTATTGACGTTGACGAAGCGAATGGCGGAAGATTTGACCGATTACCTAAAAGCGTTGGATATCCGAGTGCGGTATTTGCATTCGGAAATCAGTTCGTTGGACCGGGTGGATATATTGCGGGATCTCCGGTTAGCACAGTTCGATGTATTGGTGGGAATTAATTTGCTGCGGGAGGGATTGGATTTACCGGAAGTGTCGTTGGTGGCGATTCTGGACGCGGATAAAGAAGGATTCTTACGTAGCGCACGATCATTATTTCAGATTTCGGGACGGGCATCAAGGCATGTGATGGGCAGGGTGATTTTGTATGCCGACAGGATCACAGATTCGATAAAGACAGTGTTGGACGAAACCAACCGACGAAGGGAAGTGCAACGGAAATTCAATAAAAAACACGGAATTACGGCGCAGTCGGTGGTGAAATCGGTAGATGATGTGATGAAGACCACAGTGGCGGCGGACGGGGTGAAATCGGAAACGCCGAGAGTGGAAATACCGAAACCGCAGGATGTGGCTGACGCAGAAGAATTGGTGGGGAAATTGGAGATTATGATGATGGAGGCTGCCCGGACTTTGGATTTTGAGAGGGCAGCGGACCTGAGGGAT
>CBDVBD010000242.1:0-2085 GCA_965372135.1 uncultured bacterium
TAATTCCCAAAGGCACATGAGGACCATCTTCCGGATCATACTCAACAAATAACCTATCCGTAAGAGTATCGGAATAACTAAAGACAAAATCTTGCTCTGAAACCGCCATGGAATCGCTGACTAAGGTACCAAAACAATTGCGGTAATTGGGTCGAGTACTGCGTTCGAGGATTCCATCAGCATCGGACTCGCCGGGATACATTTCATTGGCATTGGTCCACCCTTCATTACCGCAAGAAACCCGTGGGTACTCGAATCCTTCTTCCTGAATTAATGCGCCAACCCACAACGATGCCATGAAAAGATATTGTACATCGGAACCGCCGGGAAACTCACACTGGGGAGCCCACACACCCGGGAAACAGGGATCCTCAACCGCATCCTGACTACTGGGACTGTCATTGCCAAGGTATCCCCAGTTGTGTACCGTGATCCAGATATTCCCGGCACGATGAGTCCGATTCTGAATATTGGGATTCGCCACAGCCGGTCGTACCGGACCCTTGCCGGGCAGTTGCTCCAATCCTTTACCAAAACTTAACGAAACCATGCAAAACATCAAAAGAAACGCCGTACCCCATCTCAATGCGGGTGTTTTTAGCTTTTTCAAATCAAGACCATCATTGCCTGATCTTACACACAAAGACGAAGATGTAACAAGGCGGCAGAACATGTAAAAACCTCCAGAAAACAAAAGACCACTATTAATTCCCACCGGGACCACCATGAGCACCCATGTCATTAGGACTTCCGTCAGGATCATTATAGGCAGGATCTGGGTTGCCGGCATCTGTACACGGAGACCCGGAACTCAAATGAAAATCAGCCGATAAGGTATTTACAAACATGGGATCTAAAGAAATGTCTGTACTATCGGCTTCACAATAATCTCCAAAGTAATTAAAACGCAAAGACTCAGCAACACTCAAATGATTATTCCACACATCATTGTAAGAAATCACAGGCACTGAGGAATAATGCGAATAGATGCCGTAAAGATCGCTGTTAGCGATAATGTTATTCATGATAATGGGACTGCTGTTCCAAAAACAGTATATCCCATAGTAACCATTTCCGTAAATGGTGTTGTTAACAATGGTGGCATCCGAACGATTCTCACAATGGATTCCTGAAGTTCCATTGTTATATATCACACAATTACTAATCGTAGGTGTACAGTGGTGATCTAATGAAATCCCTCGTCCTTCCGCACCGGTAATGATGGAATTAGTAATCTGCGCGTCATTAGAGGCGAGACTATCAAACCAAATGCATGCCAAACCAGCTCCATTGAACACACAATTCGTGATGACTGGACTGTTCGCCCAAGCGTACAATCCGACCTCTTCCATCTCCAGAACCATGACATGGTCCATCGTTAAATCCGTCGAAACAGCGAAAATTCCCTGACCGTGGTCTATGGAAGTATAAGTCAGAGAATTACCGCTGGAAGACGGATAGAAGCTCAGATGTCTCCAAAATCCCCGAGCGGGATCAGTCTGATTTGTAGTAAACACCACCGGGGAATTCGAAGCACCGTTGGCAGTCAAAGACCCATACACATCAAATTGATAAAACCCCTCGAACTGAATCTCCACACCCGGGTCAATGGTCAGAGACGTCCCTTCCAACACGAAGGCGTCACAAGTGACCCGATATGGGCTCAAACCAGCAACCAACGTTCCTTCCACCTTTTTGCGGATATTGTTGGGATCGATATGGTAGTAGAAAGGTCCCATATCGGTCAATGAGGCATCAGGATCATTGGCAAAAGTGGGGTCTCCGGCGTTGACACAGGGGGAACATGATACTAAATCAAATTCACCTTCCTCAACAAACACGGGATCCAAAGAAATGTTGTAGAAAATATCGCAAGAATCAAGATTAACATTTACCTGCTGAAGAGTATCTAACACCCCAGGAGGGCATTCCACACATGGACGAGAATGGTTGTAGTAGATGTCGTTATATTCAATGGTGGGATTACAGGGTGTCGGTATGTGATTGCAGAAAATACCGTTATCATCATTTTCCGTGATGATATTATTCCGGATGATCGGAGCAGCACCATCCGCCATATAAATC
>CBDVBD010000243.1:0-2081 GCA_965372135.1 uncultured bacterium
GACGTGATCGCCACCGACCATGCCCCTCACGCTTGGGAAGATAAAGAATGCGAGTATAACGCAGCCCCCTTCGGTATCATCGGCTTGGAGACAGCGCTGTCGGTGGTCAACACATACGTGGTCATGGAAAACATCCTGTCTTGGTCCCAAGTCGTCGAACGTATGGCGCACAATCCTCGAACCATCCTCAGACAACCGCTTGTCACGATTAAAGAAGGAGAAAAAGCCAACCTAACCTGCTTCGATCCCGAACAATCCTGGACTGTTAACGAAAACGATTTCGGATCCAAGTGCCGAAACAGCCCCTACATCGGGAACACCCTCACCGGTAAGGTAGTTGGAGTAGTGAGAAACCAACAAACTACCCTGCCCATCGGGTCGTAAAAGTTCCTTTTTTGATTGACAGTTACCATTTGAATTCGTATATTTATCGATTAAATTACCTATTAAATTGGGATAATGATTTCGGGATGATACCTAAGCGAATTTCCTGGCGGGACCTGGTAAAACTCTTGATTCCAATCGGATTGGGAATTACTTTCCTGAGCGGAATGATTATAGGCTGCGCTGATCCGGATGGATTCGTGGGCTCCGGTGTACTCGGAGAACATCTCACCACTGAACCCCAGGATACTACCTTCTATCCGGAGGTGGACACCATTTCCTGGATGGCTGTACCCACCGGAAACAGCAATTATCTCCACCTTGGGCATGCCGCTGGCTTCCACAGCGCACTCCTGATGAAATTCACCTCCTTCCCTTCCTTAAAGGATTCCTTTGTATTGGATTCCGCAGTGGTGACCATCAGCCCGGATACAGTGTTTCGTGATTCGGTGGTGTTCCATGAAGGCATTGTGCAGCTATCATGGATTTCCGATGAGTGGTCGGAAGGGTCAGTGATTATTGACAGCCTGCCATCCTGGGGCACATACCCCACCATGGAAGTACCATGGACCTTATCCCCCGCCGATTCCGATACCCTGATGCTGTCTCTGCCGCCCACGGATGTCCGATCCTGGATCGACGGCGACACTACCAATCAAGGTTTCCTGCTGGAAATGACCAACAGTCCCGGTTTCATCCGGAAGTATTTTTCATCCGAAGCCGCATTGGACTATCGACCAACTCTTCAATTATATTATACCTGGTATGATTCCGGCGCTGCTGGATGGGTAGAATATAATTCCGATACCACTGCCTATCCTACCCACGATGCTACCATTGTATGGGACGACATCGAAATCGACGATGATATCTTGATGATCGGCAACGGGGTCAGTTACCGCAGCCTACTGCTTTTCAACCTCAAATCGCTGCCCAAATTCGGTGTCAGTATCCACAAGGCGGAACTGACCATGCACCTTAACCCGGATCATCCCCTGAATTTCCGATCCGTACCCTCGGGACTTCGACAACGCTTGGAAAGTTTAACCTGGCGTGATGATCCCCAAAATCCGGATGTGGCGGGTGCGGCATCACAAGCGGTACTATTGGGCAGCGCGTCATTTACTATTTCCCTGTCATTCTACGTTCGTGACTGGGTGAATGACCCAAACACCAACTACGGCTTCCTGATCCGGTCCGACAACCAAGGTTGGGACTTGGCAAGGGAAGTCTTTTACTCCCGAGCCGCACCGGACTCTTTGCGGCCCTCATTGTATATCGTCTACTCCCTGGTGGAATAATGAGAATCTTAAATCTCACCCGCCTGTTGCTATCCCTGCTGATGTCATGTGTCCTGTCTGGATATGGACTATCGCAATCCGTGTTTTCCGGGCAGGGGATCGGTGAAATCCGTCCGGTGCCGGGTGCTCGCATGGAGGCTTTGGGTGGCGGAGGAATCGCCCTTTGGGATTCTCTGATGTTGTCAACTGCCAATCCAGCATTACCTGCCACTATCAAACAAACCCGAATTTCCGTTTCCGGCGGCTACCGTTGGATCAACGTGGAGGATAGCACCACTTCCGACCCAAGAGACTACGCCGAATTCCAAGGCGTCGCAATCGCCGTTCCCATTTACAGAGGGTGGACGTTTTCCGCCAGCATTGACCCGTACTCCATTGCCAGATCCTCCTGGTACT
>CBDVBD010000244.1:0-2024 GCA_965372135.1 uncultured bacterium
GGAGGTTACACTAATAGAATCAAATTGAGGCAGCGCATTAATCTGAAAATTTTGAGTAGTGGTGCCGCCCGATGCAATATTTACATTGACAGTGTCACCAACATGACCCGCTTTTTGCACAGTCAGGGTGTATTCTCCCAAATCAACACCCTCAAAACGATAGACACCATCGTTCCCCGTAACCGCAACAGTCACCTCAGGATGAAGTGTAACCATTGCTTGGAATACCGGCACATTCGCCAGATTCGTCACCTCACCGGTGAGTACTGGATTGAATAAATTAGAGTTGGGATCCAGCGGATTATCCCGGTCCGGTATCCATTCACACCCCAGCTGACCGGTGACTATCCACCCCAAAATCACCGTTATCCCCAAGCCGGCAATGATGATCTTATTCTTCATCCTGTTTTCACTCGTGCATAATTTGCAATGTAATATATGAAAATTTGCACTACAATGCAAGAGTTTCCCACTAAAAATCTCATTATTCCCTGTTAGGTCTTCTCCCGAATCATTCTTTCAATCGCTTCCAATTTCCGGAAAAAAGTTTCCCGGTCATCTACCGTCAAATCGTGTTGATATTCCTCGATCATATCTTCGATCGCCTGCCGGGCAATCACTATCCGTTCCATGATATTCTCCCCCAACTTCTTTTTAGCGTCGTCCACCGTCATGCTGCCTTCATCAATTTTCCGTGATGTTTCGATATAATCATCCACCATTCTTTCATACTTGTCAATGGCGATATTAATCTTTGCCTTGGGATTACCCCCGCAACCCGAGACCATCAAACAGGAAACACCCCAAAAAATTACAAGGCTCAGCAGACAGATAAAACGTAACGCAGCACAAGAGCGAAATGTTCTGGCTTTCATCAATATACCTCCCTTAAAGTATCAAAACAAGTTGTGACGAAAATTTTAACAGTTGCTTGAAAATGCGAAAGTAAAGAGAGAACTATAAAAAAAGACTTGCAAATCCATAGCAAGTCTTAGTGTCAACGTGCGACATAAGGGACACGAATCAACAAGGTTACAAACAAATCTATTGTTAAACCCCTATCATTGTTGAAGGATCATCTTCCGACACAACTGATCGTCACCAGTGTCCAACCGATAGAAATACAGTCCGGAAGGCATGTTCCCGGCTGACCAGGTCATCCTATGTTCCCCCGATTCCAGTTCCCCTTCCCATAACCTGGCGACTTGCTGCCCCAGTACGTTAAAAACATCCAATGTCACATTGGTTCGATGCGATAGGGCAAAGGGAATCGTGGTTTCCGGATTGAACGGGTTGGGATAATTGACCCCCAGCCAGTGATGATCCGGAACGGCAATGTCCGGAGAAGGCGGTGCAGGCAACATGGGATAATAATAGGCGCCCATATCGCTGCGAGTCCCATCCGGATCCTGGAAAATCGGATTTCCGCTATTGATACAGGGGCTTTCTTCCCTTAAATGGTAGTCGTAGGGATTCCCGCCGATAAACAACGGGTCTGCAGAAATATCACCTTCCCCAGCAAAGCATCCTTCATAGGGCGTGTTATGATTCCATAGGTCGTTATAGGAATTTATTGGAAACATATTTTGACAGAACAACCCTACACTCCCACCGTCGCCAACTATGATATTGTTGGTGAGATAGACAGGGGTGTTGACGCAGTAGATACCCCAGTCAACACTGGCAGCACCGGTAACCACCGTATTATTTCGAACGATCGGTTGGTGGGAATCCACCATAAAAATCCCGTAAGAAACGTAATCAGAAAACGCTTCGACTACATTATATGCAACTTCAAGATGATCACAATTGTCAAACAATATCCCGAAAGTGCCACCCAATCCTTGCACCCTAATGGTATTTTCTTTCAATTGGGCATAATTGCATCTGTTGGCGTCAATCCCGAAACAATAATACACAAAATTCGTACCCGTCACATCTATCACATTGCGTAACAGCTTGGCGTTTGATTTCCGCATATACACGCCGGTAGATGTCAGAAAGGATGTATAAATATTATTGTC
>CBDVBD010000245.1:0-1995 GCA_965372135.1 uncultured bacterium
GTGATTATCGAACCACTGTTGGATATGTACCATCTGTTTGGTAGGGGTCAGGATTTGGTTCGGGCGGAGTTAGTGGCTGGTTATTGGATGGCGCTGCAGGATCCGGACACGGGGTTGGTGTCGAATGATAGTGATAATTTGACGTCGGAGATGGATCATCAGAACGATTTCGCAGTCAATTTACACCGATTATATACCATGACCGGGGATCAGCTATATTTAGACGCAGTGGTTCGGATTGTTAATGGACAACTGCGTTATCACCGGAAACCCCATGGGTATGTGAATGCGGTGCATGCGAAAACGGGAGCCGTGATCGATGCAACGGTGGAGACCCGGTATACGTCGTTGTTTTTGAAGGTATTGCTCCTATTGAAACAGGGAAAGAGTGCTTGGGATGATCCTGATGTTCGGTGGGTAATGAAGGATAGGTAATGGTTAACAAGGATTAGGGTTTTTATGGCGAAAATACGAAAGCTATCGGTAGTAATCGCAGTTGACAATAACGCCGACACGTTGGCTAAGGTTGTTGGGGATATCCGGCAGCTAATGGAACGCAGCCGTCAGCGATACGAGGTTATCATTATGGATGATGCCAGCACCGACCATTCGAAATCGGTGGGGAGGAGGTTGGCGTCCCGCAGTGATAATGTCAAATACCATCAGTTGAGTTCGCCATCGGGGTACGGTGCGGCATTGAAGACGGGAATGGGGTTGGCGGATGGGGATTGGATATTATGCACTAATGGGGAAGATAGTATCAACGTCCGGGAATTGAGATCGTTGAGACGTAATATCAATGATTGCCAGTTGGTGATCGGGTGTCGGAAGTGGGGAAATCTACCGAATCAGGTTGGGGACTTGTCGTGGATTAGCAGGCTACTATACTGGAAGATTTTCGGGTTAGAGATTTCCGATCCGGGTTTATCCTTTAAGCTGATAGCCAAGGAGGTTGTCGAAGAGTTATCACTGTTAAGTTATGGGGCGTCTTTTGATTACGAGTTGTTGATCAGAGCGATTCGATCTGGGTTTCGGTACAAGGAAGTGCCGGTGACGGTCAGGGAAAAGCCAAAGTCTCAGAGTGTTGCGACTACGATTGGAATCATCCGACGATTGCTACGGTTTTATCCCAGGGTGGGTAAGATACATTCGGGACATGAGGTTAGGAAAATTGGGCGGATCCGGAGGTACTTGCTTCGATGGTGGCGGAAGCTATTGGATCGACCGCTGGAAGCCAGTTTGGATATATCGGGGCGGTGCGACTTGCAGTGTATTTCCTGTACGGTTTGGGATAGTGGGCAGTCTAAGGAACAACCCACATCATTCTGGGTTGGTCAGCTTGACGATTTGCAAAGGATGGGAATACGCCGCATGGTGTTGATCGGGGCTGAGCCGCTGCTTAGAGATGATATTGGGCGGATTATTCGAGCGATCAAGACACGGGGGATGGGAGTTACAGTGTTTACCAATGGTGTTCGGTTGCGTGAAAGGGCTAAGGAATTGGTGGAATCCGGCATGGATCGATTGGTGTGTTCCTTGGACGGTCCGGATGCCAATATTCATGACGGGATGCGCGGGGCTGATGGGGTGTTTCAGGCAGTAGTGGATGGGATTCAGGCGGTGAGGGAGGCTGCTGATACCGGTCATTTTCCGACGCCGGAAGTGGTGATTCATACCACGGCGTCGGTGGCGAATTTCCATGGGATACCAGATATGCCCAGGCTGGCGCGTTCGTTACAGGCTAAGCTGACGATTCAGGGGATATGCCAGGTTCCCAAGAAAGCAGTAATGGAGTCTCGTTTCCACAGGCATGTTGCGGGTTCTCGGCAGTATATGATCGGTGATATTAATCTGCTGTTGTCCAAAGAGGATGTGACTTCATTGAAATCCCGGATGCGTAGCGTTGGGATGGGACACAAGAACCTGAGCGCCAAGGTGTATTTAGCGCTACGAGATCATCATTTGAGCAGCGGTACGGTCCCGGTGGTGCCTTGT
>CBDVBD010000246.1:0-1928 GCA_965372135.1 uncultured bacterium
GTGTGTTGGCGAATGATGCGGTGGTGCGGCATTTGGGGTACGGTACTCCATTGGAGGGGTGGAAAAGTCGCAGCTATTGGATCGCGCTTAATAAGTGGAGAACGATTTTCTCCTGCTGGATACCAGGTCTGCTTTTTCGAAACGCACTTGCCATAATTTGGTGGGATTTGTTGGCGAAGATTGGGGAAATTTTTTCGGGAAGATTCATTCAAGCGATTGCATCAAGAGTAAGGGCATTTTCGGAACTGGGGTATTGGCTGAAAGTGCGAAAAGGTTGGAAAGTGGATTTGAAAGTATCGCCCAAGGAATGCCAGAAGTGGTTGATTCCGTCGCCGAAATTACGGGAATTAGCGGGCAGGCGGCGGAAATGAACGTACTATTATATGGGCGGTCGGCAACTCATCGGGGTATCGGTCCCGACACCTATACCCGTCAGTTGATTGGCGCATTGTCCGATCAATGTCGATTGGGGGAATACAGTGAAAGGGCTGTGGATTGGGGGCAGTGGGATGCCCTTCATGTATTGGATATGAAACATGCACCGTTGGGATTATTGAAATCGGCGCCGATTCCGGTGGTGTTGGATGTGCACGACACCTATTGGTTGGAACGAGTGGGGTACCGGAGTCCGGATCGTTGGGCGCGGATGTGGCTGCATTGGCGGCGGCGCAGGAAGTATCCGAAGTTATTGGCAAGGGCTTCGGCGATCGTGGTTCACAGTCAGTTTGTGTCTCGGGTGTTACGAGGTTATCTGCCGGAAGACTTAAAGGATCGGGTGCGGGTGGTTCCCTATGCGGTGTCGGTATCTGAAGATGCGGAAGAGCAGATAGCGTCACATTCCCCACGGATTTTGTATGTGGGCAGGGATTTTTTCCGCAAGGGATTTCCTACCTTAGTGGATGCGTTAGATATCTTGTTAACGCGAATACCTGATGTTCAGTTAGGGGTGGTAGGGCAGGAATACCAGCATTCCAAGCGATGGGCAATGCGCCGGTGTAAGGGGCTTCCGGTGACGTTTTTCGGTGGTTTAAGTCCGGATGAACTACACCGGGAAATCCGGAAATCGGATGTGGTGGTGCTGCCGTCGCATACCGAAGCATTTGGGATTGTGTTGCTGGAAGCTCAAGCTCTGGGAGTACCGGTGGTGGGTTCCGATGTAGGGGGAATTCCGGAAACCATGGATGTGGGAAAATCGGGATTAGTGACGCAGGCGGGAGATGCAGAGGCTCTTGCAAGTGCGTTAGAGGAGTTATTGAACGATCCGGAACGCCGAAAGGAAATGGGGCATTGTGGGAAAGCCTGGGTGCGGGATCATTTTTCACCACTGATAATGGGGAGTGCGTTGATGGAGGTTTATCAATCAATTGTTAAGTTGTAGATTAATAGGGAATTAGGTTTCACCAGCGGATAGTTGATGACGAAATCGGCAAATAGAACAGTGAAGAATCAAAGTGCGATAGCAAAGCCTCTGTCCACAGGATGGATGATCGGGCTTCTGATTGTGGTGGGGACGGTGGTGTTTCTGCCCACCCTGAAATGTGAGTTTATTTTTGATGATCGGGCATTGGTGGCGAATAATCCGCTGCTGCGTGGAGCAGGTGGAGTTAAGGAAGTGCTTACCAGCGGCAGGACGCTTCGGATGATCACGTTGGTGATGGATCATGCACTGTGGGGTATGAATCCGCCGGGGTATCATGTCACTAATATCATACTGCATGTGTTGACCGGGTTACTGGTGTTTTGGGTGTTTGGGCGGATTACTAAGAAACCGCTGCTGGGGATGGTGGTGGCATTGATTTTCCTGTGTCATCCTTTAACCACGGAGGCGGTGGCGTCCATCGCCAATCGCAAGGAATCGTTACATTCGCTGTTCTCATTGCTGGCGATTTGGTCGTATTTTCAAGCGGAACGGAAGCGAGGGTGGTATG
>CBDVBD010000247.1:0-1838 GCA_965372135.1 uncultured bacterium
GCTGCTGCCGACATGGGGTGTGTTGACGCCGGCGAAGGCGTTTTCGTTGTTCGGTAATTCCGCAGTGTTCTTTATTTTGGGGGCGTTTATCCTGTCCGCGGCATTGATGCGCACCGGATTATCCAAGCGATTGGCGTTGTGGCTTTTGATCCCATTCGGGAAATCACCGGATTCGCTCCGGACCGGGATTCTATTTACCACAGCATTTTTAGCGTGTTGGATGCCGGAACACGCAGTGGCGGCGATGTTCTTTTCCATCGTACTGGAAATTGTACACACCCTGAAATTAAAACCGTTGCGCAGCAAATACGCCACCTCGTTGTTCATCTCGATGGCGTGGGGTTCGGTTATCGGGGGTGTGACCACATTTTTAGGGGGTGCACGGAACCCTCTGGCAGTGGGGATGCTCCGGGAAACCTTCGGGGAAACCATTGGATTTTTGGAGTGGGTAGTGGCTGTGTTTCCGGCAATGATTATCATGTTGTTGTTATCCTCGTATGTAATCCGTTGGTTTTTCCCACCGGAGTTGAAGGATGTGGAATTGGCGACACGCCGGCTGCAAAGGGATATCAAGGCAATCGGCAAAATGTCCAGGCGGGAAAAGGGTTCCGGGATGATAATGGGATTGACGATATTAGCCTGGATATTCCTCGGGCATCAAGTGGGATTGGCATCATTGGCAATTATGGGGGCGGTGCTGCTGTTTATATTTAGGATTGTAGTTTGGAAAAACATAGAAGATTACGTTAACTGGGGGATATTGTTGATGTACGGAGGGGCGATTGCGTTGGGTACAGCGTTGGCAGAAACCGGTGCGGCGGACTGGCTGGTGGGAATTACACAACCTTGGATCGAGGGGAATCCGCAATGGCTGTTTCTTATCATTCCACTAATTACATTGATAATCACCGAGGGGATGAGTAATACGGCTGCAGTGGCAGTAATTTTGCCAATTGCTTATGGATACTGTCATACCATGGGATTGAATCCACAAATCACGACATTGTTGGTGGCATTACCGTCCGGATTTGCATTCATGCTGCCGATCAGCACGCCTCCCAATGCGATTGCGTTCTCTTCGGGGTACTACTTGTTTAAGGATGTGGTGAAGCCTGGGGCGATCATGGCGGTATCGTCTTGGGCGGTGCTTCAGTTAGTAATTTGGTTTTATTGGCCGATAATTGGCTATCATTTGATGGGAAATCCATGAGATTAAAAACGAAAAAAGTGGTGAACATGGTTGCTTTGATGTTACCAAGTGCAGGAGATGCGGCGAAGGCATTGCAGCGAGCATTGAAATGTTTAGCGCCTGATGGGCAGTTGATGATTGTGCAAATGCCGGGTGGGAAAGTGCCATCCACGGTATCGTCGTGGATGATTTACCTTGGATTTATGGGGGATCGCCCGTCGGAGGATTATTTGGAAGAAGCGATGGAGGAATACCGCTCCAGGGTTCAGGAACGGTTGGATGATTTGCAGAAGACGGCAGAAAATAAGGGATATAGCTGTATCACGGAGATTTTAAAGGGAAATGTGTTACGATCAGTCTGGAAATGGGTGAAAAGGAATCAGCCGGAAGTGATTGTGATGGCACGTCCTGAGATTATCGATCCGGAGAGAGATGAGGTTGCGAAAGTAACGGATGTGTTGGAGAAGAGGTATAAAGCAACGCTGTATCGGGTATAAATACGCAACATTTTTACCGCAGATTCAAACCGACATTTGGCACGGGAGGCTGAGGCGATGCTGGCGCGTGATATTTTTGCCATTGTTATAATAGTTTTTGGTATGGGGGTTTTTCCGGTTGCTGGGAAGGCTGCTTATCAGGAACATGATCT
>CBDVBD010000248.1:0-1736 GCA_965372135.1 uncultured bacterium
GACATATTTTTAAAAGTCAAGTATTTCCTTTACTTTTTTTGCATTTTCTGTATCCTCGCCCAGGTATCCCTCAATGTCACCGTTCGGTTGAAGACTAGAAAGTCTAATATGGAAGCCTCGTCCACGCAGAAGTAACCCAACCGTTCGAACTGGCATCGGTAACCGGGTTCGGAACCTGCTAAACTGGGTTCCAGCTTGCAGCCGGTCAGTACTTCCAACGAATCGGGATTGATGTTATCCGTCCACACCTGTCCCTCTTCTACTTCATTGGGATTTTCCTTGGTGAACAGATTGTCGTACAACCGCACTTCCGCATCGATCGCATGCGCTGCCGACACCCAGTGCAAGGTCGCTTTCACCTTCCTGCCGTCCGGAGAATTGCCTCCCCGCGACGCCGGATCATAGGTGCAGTGCAGTTCCACCACGTTGCCGTCGGCATCCTTCACCACATCCACACATTTCACGAAATAGGCATACCGCAGCCGCACTTCCCGTCCCGGCGCCAACCGGAAGAATTTCTTGGGCGGGTCTTCCATAAAATCATCCTGCTCGATATACAACACTTTGGAAAACGGCACCTTGCGGATTCCGGCGTCGGGATCTTCCGGATTGTTGACCGCATCCATTTCCTCCACATGATCTTCCGGATAGTTATCGATCACCACCTTCAATGGTTTCAACACCCCCATCACACGGGGTGATTCCTTGTTGAGCTGTTCCCTTAAGCAGTGTTCCAACATCGCAATATCCACCACACTATCCCGTTTTGCTACCCCAATCCGTCCCAGGAAATCACGAATCGCTTCATGAGTGTATCCCCGCCGCCGCAACCCCGACAAGGTCGGCATCCGCGGATCATCCCAGCCCTTGACCAATCCACCTTCCACCATCTGCCGCAATTTACGTTTGCTCATTACGGTGTAGTTGAGGTTCAGCCGGGCGAATTCGGTTTGTCGTGAAGGGAAAATCTCCAGTTCTTTTATATACCAGTCATACAACGGGCGATGGTCTTCGAATTCCAGGCTGCACAGGGAATGGGTGATCCGTTCGATGGAATCCGACTGCCCGTGGGTGAAATCGTATGTGGGGTAGATGCACCATTTATCGCCGGTGCGATGATGTATCGCGTTCAAAATACGGTACATTACCGGATCGCGCATGTTCATGTTCCCATGCGCCATGTCGATTTTCGCGCGTAACACCCGGGACCCATCGGGAAATTCCCCCTGGCGCATCCGTTCGAACAGGTCCAGGTTTTCGTCCACCGACCGGTTGCGATAGGGGCTTTCTTTGCCTGGCGCTGTCAATGTTCCTCTATATTCGCGGATTTCGTCGGCGCTTAAATCGCACACGTAGGCTTTACTTTTTTTTATTAACTTGACCGCATATTCGTAGAGGGTTTCGAAATAATCCGATGCATAAAATTCCCGGTCTTCCCAGTCGAATCCCAGCCAACGGATGTCTTCTTTGATGGCGTCCACGTAGTGGGTTTCCTCTTTCATCGGATTGGTGTCGTCGAAGCGCAGGTTGTAAGTGCCACCGAATTCCTCTGCAATTCCGTAGTTGATGCAAATGGCTTTGGCGTGTCCGATGTGCAGGTATCCGTTGGGTTCCGGGGGGAACCGGGTATGCACTCGCCCTTCATGTTTACCGGATTTCACATCTTCCGCCACGATGGTGCGAATGAAATCTAAGGATGGAGTTGTTTCTTCATTGGGCATTTTTGATACCTATGT
>CBDVBD010000249.1:0-1614 GCA_965372135.1 uncultured bacterium
GCCAGATCCTCCTGGTACTGGCTCCGGGAATCTGAAAATGGATATACCTATGAAGAGCAATTCAAAGTATCCGGTGGATTCGCACGCGGACTACTGGGAATCGCCTTCCCCGTCACAGATAATCTGTTACTGGGCGGAGGAACACGATTCCTGTTCGGTTCCGTGGACCAGGAATTGACCATAAATTTCCTGACCACACAACATCGTGATGCCCAATATGCCAATCGCCTGCATTCCATGTCAGTCGGTGCTACGGCAGGTGCGGTGTGGCAGTTTTACCGAGATTGGGCTGTAGGCGCCACCTACCGGTCAGCTCAAAGTGGCGACGGCAAATTGAAATTATCCTATGTGGACAGCGATTCCATCCGCTCCACCGAAGGCACTATCGAATTCCCCGCTGCAGTTGGTTTCGGACTGGCGGGATCGGTATATCCCAGGGTATATGTCGTTGGTGACGTATTATGGACCGGATGGGAAAATTCCCGAATCGCACTCGAAGGAACATCGCCGGTCGCCGACACCTGGCGGCTGTCCGCTGGCGTTGAATATCAGCCCCTAAAAGGGGGGATTGAATCTTGGTACAATCGCCTGTACTATCGGCTGGGCTTCTTCACCGAAAACCACTATATAGAGGGACCATCCGGGGACACTCCCAGTCTGTTAATGGGCACCGCCGGTATCGGCATTCCGTTGATAGGTGGACAGAGGCGGTTGGATGTAGCCTTTCAATTTGGAACCCGAGGCGACATCGACAAATTCGGTGCCAAGGAAACCCTGTTCGGATTGTCACTCACTCTGGAATCATCAGGAAAATGGTTCCTGCCCAGCCGTTAACAATCGATGGCGCTGAATGAACGTGGGGGAACACACAACTTGGAAAACCTACCGTCACACGCCTACGAATTTCGATTCAATGAATATTGATTCTGCGTGTGGCGGATTCGATTAAATAATCACAGTCAAATCATAATACGTGCCGTCACACGCTAGCGAATCTCGATTCCTCGTATGACGGAAGAAATAATATGCTGGAGGTTAATTCCATGAGGCAGGCAGGTTACTGGATACTAATGCTGACGATGTCTGTAGTCGTAGTGTGGTGGCTTTGGGGGTGCGCACCTCCGCCACCTACCGAGCAACAGATGACTCCCGAACGACAAAAAGCCATCGAAGATTCCTTGAAACAAGTCCAAGAAATGGAGCTGAGTAAAGCTTATTCCTTTGCTCTTGAAAACTACAAAACCGCCCGTACCACCCAGAATCCCCAACACATTGAGATGTACTTCCGGGACGCCATCAAATACTTCTGGGATGTGGTTGAATTAGATACCGAATCGAAACACAACCTCTACGGGAAGTTATCCGACTGCTATACCCAGTTGGACATGGGCGATAGTTCCATAATCGTATTGGAAATGGGCTTGGAGAAATTTCCTGACGACACTTACTTAAATCAAATCCTTGGCTACATTCATAAACAACGCGGAAATTATGAAAACGCACTGGAATACTACTTAGTGGCATTGAACAACGAACAGGAAAATCTGGATTTCCTGAAGGCGGTGGGTGAACTCTATCAAAAACTGAATGATAATGAAAAATCCATTGATACCT
>CBDVBD010000250.1:0-1517 GCA_965372135.1 uncultured bacterium
TGATTAAGAAACAGGTTGGGTATGAAGGTGATATCATCTATCCGGAACATCATCAATCTCATGCAGCATCGGCGTTTTTCCCGTCGCCTTTCGAACGTGCTGCCATCATCACAATGGATGGGGTGGGGGAATGGGCAACAGCTTCGTGGGGGGTGGGATCCGATAATATGGTCGATTTACGGTATGAACTCAAGTTTCCGCACAGTCTGGGATTGTTGTATTCGGCGTTTACTTATTATACCGGATTTAAAGTCAACTCGGGCGAATATAAGGTGATGGGATTGGCGCCCTATGGCGAGCCGAAATACGTGCAGTTAATCCTTGATGAGTTGATGGACTTGCGCGAAGATGGGTCGTTCCGATTGAATATGAAGTACTTCAACTACTGTCAGGGCTTGACCATGACATCGGAACGATTCCATCACTTGTTTGGAGGACCTCCGCGAAAGCCTGAATCAAAGATTACGAAGCGTGACATGGATCTGGCGCGTTCGGTGCAGAAAGTAACCGAGGAAGTGATACTCAGGATGGCAAGACACGTGAAGAAAGAAACCGGCGAGAGGAACTTATGTTTGGCGGGTGGGGTGGCATTGAATTGTGTAGGGAACGGGAAAATCCTGCGGGAACGGATTTTCGATCGGGTGTGGATCCAACCGGCTGCCGGAGATGCCGGAGGTGCTTTGGGGGCGGCGCTTTTTACTTGGTATCAGGTATTGGACAAGCCACGGACGGTGATCACCGGTAAAGACAGTCAGCAGGGGTCCTACTTGGGTCCTGAATATTCCGTTTCCGAAATCGAATCATGGCTACTGCATGATAAAATTCCTTATTATCAACCGAATGTGCCCGTTTCAGAACTTGCCGCTAAGTTGATAAATGAAGGGAAGATTGTGGGGTGGTTTTCCGGTCGGATGGAATTTGGTCCGCGCGCATTGGGGGCTCGCAGCATCATCGGGGATGCTCGCAGCAAGGAAATGCAGTCCGTGATGAATTTAAAAATCAAATTCCGGGAATCGTTCCGACCGTTCGCACCTTCTTGCCTTCTGGAGGATGCACCGGAATTTTTCGATCTGGATGTGGAATCACCTTATATGCTATTGGTAGCGTCGATTAAGGAATCACGCCGGGTTCAGATGACTCCGGAACAGGAAAATTTATTCGGTATTGATAAGCTCAATGTTCCCCGTAGTGATGTGCCGGCGATTACTCATGTAGATTATTCCGTCCGCGTACAAACCGTGGATGGTGAGCACCATCCTAAGTACTACCGTTTGATACAGGAATTCAAAAAGCTATCTGACTACGGAATTATCGTCAATACATCGTTCAATGTGCGTGGTGAGCCGATTGTGTGTACCCCGCAGGACGCATATCTTTGTTTCATGCGTACCGAAATGGATGCGTTGGTGCTGGAGGATTTTATCTTATACAAGGAAGAACAGCAGCCACTGAAGGATGATGTGGACTGGCGAACCCAGTACGAGCTCGATTGATAGGAAAATGCTATGGCAGATAAG